>WRNV01000027.1 GCA_009776445.1 Oscillospiraceae bacterium
CGACTGCCGCGCCGGAGTTATTTATCTTTAAGTTGCGTACGTAGTCCGCCCTATGGTACAATACTCAACAAACGACAAGCCGCGACCGGCTGAAATGGATTTGAAAACGATACATACTAATTATCATTGGAAGGAGCTATCAAAATGATTTATAGCAGCGAAGAAAATGAAAAAGGCGCCGCCAAGCAAGCCGCGCAATTGATGTCGGCGGCAGCGCGGACAGCGCCGAAAGCTTGCGGCGTGGATCTGGTAAAAACATTGGTACTCGACGGCGAGGATAAGGATAGGCTGACTGCCGCGATGCGTGATATAGGCGCGGAGAGTGACAGGCCGTTTTTCATCCGTGACGCCGGGAATGTCGACAATTGCCACTTCATTGTACTCATCGGATCGGGCGTCGAGCCCCGGGCGCTCAACTGTGGCCTATGCGGTATGGAAAAATGTTCGCTCGCGGCCAAAGAAGGCGTCCCGTGCGCCATGTCGATCCACGATCTTGGCATTGCGGTTGGCTCGGCGGCGACGACGGCGATGGATCACCGTATCGATAATAGAGTCTTATTTACTGCCGGTACGGCTGCGTTGAGATTGAAACTGTTTCCCGAAGATGTTAAGATGTGCTTTGGCATCGGCCTTGCCACAAAAGGGAAAAATATCTTTTTCGATCGAAAAGCAACAGAGGACTGACGATGGAAAAGAAGAAAATCGCCGTCATATTCGGTGGATATTCCCCCGAATACGACGTTTCACTAAAATCCGCGTATTCGATTATACGGGCGATCAACCGGGCTAAATATGAAGTTATTCTTGTTGGCATCACAAGGCAAGGTCAGTGGCATATATATACAGGTGAGCTTGATGATATTCCCGTTGACAAATGGCATACACACGCGGATTGCCTGAATAACGTGGTCGTCGCGCCGTCACGGGGGCAAGGGCTGCTTGAGCTTGAAGACGGGCGCGTAACGCCCGTGTATGTAGACGCCGTATTCCCTATATTGCACGGAAAATATGGCGAGGACGGGACAGTCCAGGGGATGTTTGAACTATCAGGGATACCGGTAATCGGCGCTGGTTCGGCTGCTTCGGCTTTATGTATGGATAAGGACAGAGCGCATCAGCTCGTTTCGCTCGCGAAGATAAGCGTTCCAAAATCTGTTTGCTTCGAGCGAGCACCGACGGTGGATGAACTGTTTGAAAGCGTAGGCAAACTAGAGCTGCCGATGTTTGTTAAGCCTGTGAAAGCGGGTTCGTCTTTTGGGATAACGAAGATTGAATCCTTGGCTGATCTAGCGGAGGCGGTCAAATTCGCGCTCACATTTGACGACGCGTTCATAATCGAGGAAAATGTTCAGGGCTTTGAAGTGGGTTGCGCCGTCGTGGGCAACGACGACCTGATAACAGGCAGGATTGACGAAATAGAACTGTCGGGCGGTTTTTTTAACTACGAAGAAAAATATACGCTTAAAACATCGAAGATTCATATGCCTGCCCGCATCGATGGAGATACGGAGCGTCGCTTGCGGGAAGCGGCTATGACAATTTACCGCACCCTTGGTTGCCGGGGTTACGCGCGAGTCGATATGTTTCTAACGCCGGAGCGCGAAATAGTTTTCAACGAGGTGAATACGATCCCTGGATTCACGGATCACAGCAGATTTCCAAACATGATGAAAGGCATAGGCGTACAATACCCGGAACTGGTTGATATGCTAATTGAAAACACCCTTGGTATCACCGATCCTGGTTCCGTCGGGAGGTTTAGCAAATTTGAATAACAAAGGCGTACCACAGTCCGAACGCGGACGCGCCTGGATCGAGATCGATTTGGACGCGCTCACGCGAAATACAGTTGAGTTGCGCTCGCGTTTACCGCGTGGATGCGAGTTGATGGCAATCGTCAAAACGGATGCTTACGGACACGGGGCGGAGATGGTAGCCGCACGACTTCAAGCCGACGGCGTGGAATCATTCGCTGTGGCGACGGCGGGTGAAGGCGCCAGCTTGAGGGATAGCGGGATAACCGGGAACATACTCGTGCTTGGATACACGCAACCATGTGACGCGGGACTTTTAGATACCTACAAATTGTCGCAGTTGGTGTTTGACGCGGCATACGCAAAAGCGCTAGACGAAACCGGACATAAGCTCAGCGCGCATATCGCGATCGATTCTGGGATGCACAGACTGGGCTTAGAAGCGTCCAACCTCGCTGATATCGAGAGCGTTTATTCATGCGCAAATCTGACAGTTGAAGGTGTAGCGACGCATCTAGCCTCGTCTGACAGCCTTGACGCAGATGATGTAAAATTCACCGAAACGCAAATGAGGCGTTTTTTAGCTACTGTAAATGCACTCAAAGGCAAAGGCTACAGCGTGGGTAAGATTCACGCCCAAGCAAGCTATGGCATATATAATTTTCCAGAGCTCAAACTCGATTACGCGCGAGTAGGCATTGCGCTATTTGGCGTTATGAGCCATGACGGCGATACAAGAATAAAGCCAAACCTACACCCGGTGATGTCGCTAAGGGCGCTTGTCGCGCAGGTAAGATGGATCGGCGCTGGTGAAAGCGTAAGCTATGGCAGGACGTTCACTACCGATAAGCCCATGAAACTTGCTACAGTCAGCATTGGATACGCTGATGGGATTCCACGTCAGATGTCTGGAAACGGCGGGGTATGCCTTATTCGCGGGCGTAAGGCGCCAATCATCGGGCGGATATGCATGGATATGCTCATGGCCGACGTAACCGAGGTCGACGGCGTGGCGACGGGTGATGTCGCGACGCTTATTGGAAAGGACGGGGGAGAGGAGATACGCTGCGAAGATGTGGCGGCTGCGTCTGGAACGATAAGCAACGACATAGTGAGCCGTATCGGAGGTCGGCTTCCAAAAGTGCATACCGGCTCGGTTATTGAAATTGAAAAATAGGGGAGATAAAATATGGCTCTTGGCGAGATCAATCTGTTTTCGTGGAAAAGCAAAGACAAGCGCCAGAAGGATCAGGAGGAATACGCGGTTTGGGCGTTTCCGTATGGGCAAAAGCAGAGGGGGAACCTTGAGGGACTGCTGCGGGATCTGTTGCCAAAGGAGAGTACCAGCATTTCGCTCGTAGCGTACTTAACGTGCAAGGAACTATATGAAGGCGCTGTAAAGAGCGCTGATACTGACGCCTCGGATGGCAACGCGACGGCAATTGGTATAGTAATGAAGGATCAAAAGAGATACAGGCAGATAATCAAAAGCAAAGATATGCCCACTTATATAGCGCTCGTTATGGCAGACGCGAATATCGACGAACAGTGTGTGTATCCAACAGCGGACGAAATCCGCGCGAGCGCCCAGGAGCTTTCCGAGCGGCACTTAAGGTGAGCGAAGATGGATATAAGTCTAAAGGTCTTGTTCATTTATCCTGATTTTTTGGATTCAACAAAAAACCTAAAGAATATCCCCGGCAACTATAGTGAGGGGTTGGCTTCACTGTCAGCAGTATTAAAAGAGGGCGGTCATAGCGTCAGTTTGTATCATTTGACGCATATGCCAGAAAAAGATGAGTTTATTGATGCGGTGAAGTCATATAGCCCGGATATAATTGGAATCAGCATCCGTACAAGCGCGATGGCGTATTCGATGCAGATGGTTGAGTGGCTGGACGAAGAGATGCCTGATCTGTTCGTAATGGCTGGGATGTATCATCCATCTCTTGCCCCGGACGAAGTTATAGCGCTCCAGGGGATCGATGCAGTGTGCATTGGCGAAGGCGAGTATCCGTGCCTTGATTTTGTGGATTACTTCGCGCTGCACGGTAAACTTAACCTGAAGGCGGACAGTTTCTGGGTCAAAGATCTTGACGGAACTGTCCACAAAAACCCAGTTCGGCCTTATATAACCGATTTAGACAAGCTGCCGTTTCCAGATCTCGACATATTCGATTATTGCAACCTGCGAAGCAATATACAGCAAAACACGGCTGAGGTGATTGTTAGTCGCGGCTGCGTCTATTCATGCACATATTGCGCCAATGCCCAGCTCAGGAACATCTATCCGGACAAAGCCCATTACACGCGCTTTCGTTCACCAGAAAACGCGATTTTGCTTTTGGAACGGGTTCTTGAAAAAGACCCAAAAGTCGAATGCTTCAGCTTTAATGACGCCATATTAAACGTATATGAAGATTGGTTTTATGAATTCACTGCGCTATATAAGGAGAGAATAAAGAAGAAATATGTGTGCAATTTACGCGTTGAGTTGATAAATGAAAAAATGGTAGCGGAACTTGCCGAGTCGGGGTGCTATCTGGTGACGATAGGGCTTGAAAACGGCAATGAAGAGTTTCGGAGCAAGTATCTCAATCGTACAATGAAAAACGACCATGTAGTAAAGGTTTCACATATGCTCAAAAAAGCTGGGATCATTGTCAACGCGTACAATATTATTGGCCTCCCGCATGAGACGTTGCCGCTGTCTCTCGAAACTGTGAAGCTAAACGCGCGTATGCATACCGACAACGTCATAATCAGCTTCTTCGCGCCGTATCCCACCACGAGGCTTCGGGAAATAGCCGAAGAGGCGGGGTTCATAGACCCGCGCGTGGACCCCGACGACCCGGTACAGCTCCGTATGCCGGGCTATTCCAGGAGCGATATGTATTATATAAGATACAGCTTTCTGAAGCTTATGAGGCAATACCGCAGTTTGTACAAAACCTATTCAGGCCAGAAGCTAGAGCAGGAGATTGACAAGCTGGACGGTAAAATCTTGGGCAAACGTCATCCGCGACGTCTCATCGGCGCTTTTCGAAGGAGAAAGCATAAACTCGAGGTGTTCGTGAAACGAGCCGTTTCGCGATATCTGCCGTCGATATATAAGACGCTACGTAAAAAAAGGGATGATAGAGCCGCCGTCTCGGGAGAAACAAAAAAGACGCCATAAATCTGGACTACTACAACAAATTATTACACCTATCCGAAAGACGCCGATTACAGCAAAGTGTCATTCTTTTGTGTTTCTTGTGTTGTTACAGCGTTTTTTTATTTATTTACCAGTAATAGTTGAAACAAAAAGATTATTGATTTACCCGTCGTATTCGCGATATAATCCCGATACCAGAAAAAATCGTGAGGTAGGGAAATTATGTTGCACAACAGAGGGATTAGTATCGAAACCGACATTGTAAGCGAGTTGGAACGAATCGAAGGGGAAATAGAAGCCCATAACAGAATGGTTGAAACCTTGGTTTGGCAACGTTCTGAATTGTTGACAAAAAAAGAAGACATGGAAATGTGTGAGTTAGTTGACTGTATTGTTGAAAACGGGCTAACCGCAAATGAAGCGTTGGAGCTTATACTCCAAGAGCTGGGGAAGAAACATACTAGCCAATAAAATCGGGACTAATAACCAGATAACCATAATTCATTAGTCTAATAGTAACAACGCATTGGGGGTCGGCGATGACGGCCCCCAATTTGCCGTTGTCTTTTTAAAATGATTATGGTAGTATTAGTCAGCTTGGTTAATAGGATGATAGGAGGAAAAGATAATGACGCTTTATGAAGAACTTACGGCTCGCGGGCTTATCGCGCAGGTGACTGACGAGGCTGAGATCAGCGAGATGGTAAACAACGGGAAGGCTACGTTCTATATTGGCTTTGACCCAACAGCGGACTCGCTGCATGTTGGACATTTCATGGCGCTCTCGTTTATGAAGCGGATGCAAATGGTCGGCAACAAGCCAATAGCGCTCATCGGAGGCGGTACAGGCATGATCGGCGACCCGTCCGGCAGAACAGATCTGCGCAACATGATGACCATCGAGACGATCGAACACAACTCTGAATGCTTTAAGAAACAAATGTCGAAGTTTATCGACTTCTCGGAAGGCAAAGCGCTTATGATCAATAACGCCGAGTGGCTGCTGAAACTGAATTATATTGAATTCCTGCGTGAATTTGGCGTATGCTTTTCCGTCAATAAAATGTTAACTGCTGAATGTTATAAGAACCGTATGGAGAAAGGCTTATCCTTCCTTGAGTTCAATTACATGATCATGCAGAGCTATGATTTCTATGAGCTTTTCCTTAGGTGTGGATGTAATATGCAGTTTGGGGGCGACGATCAATGGTCGAACATGCTCGCCGGGACTGAACTTATCCGCAAAAAACTCGGTAAAGACGCGCATGCCCTTACGATAACGCTATTGCTCAATTCCGAGGGGAACAAAATGGGCAAGACCGCCAGAGGCACGGTGTGGCTCGACGCGGAAAAGACAAGCCCGTTTGATTTTTACCAATACTGGCGAAACGTAGACGACGCCGATGTAATAAAATGCCTAAAATTGCTAACGTTCCTGCCGCTCGAAGAGATTAACGAGATGGAGCGGATGAGCGGTGAGGAGCTCAACGTCGCCAAGGAAACGCTCGCGTTCGAGCTTACTTCGCTTGTCCACGGCACGAGCATTGCGGAAAAGTCGCGTGATACCTCCAGGGAGCTATTCAGTTCAGGCGGCGCCGCCGATATGCCCTGCGTTGAACTTGCCGCATCTGATTTTGAAAGTGGCGCGGTCGACATCCTGACAATACTACAAAAATCCGGGCTTTGCCCATCAAAATCCGAAGCAAGGCGCGCCGTCGAGCAGGGCGGGGTAGAAGTAAACGGCGAAAAAGTGACTGAGTTTTCGAAAAGCTTTACAGTTGATGATTGCGCTGGTGAAGGGATCATCGTGCGGAGAGGGAAGAAAAACTACCGCCGCGTAATAGCCCGCTGATATGTTCGCGTGTAGAGAAGCTGTGCTTAATCTCCTCGCGCGCTTGACCATTTCCTTTACCTACACTATAATAAGCAGTAATAAAAAGTAATAAGCAGTAATAAAAAGTAATAAGCAGTAATAAAGAGTAATAAGGAGTAATAAGATATGATAAAGCACAAAGGGGCAAATAACACAGTAAACGTTTTTTCGCCAACATTTGGCTTTAGACCGGAATATATTGTAGGACGTGATAAAGAGATATCAGATTTTATGGAGAGCATTTCCGCCGCGCCAGGCCATCCCAATCGCGCGACTTTCTTTATCGGACAAAGAGGTATGGGGAAGACTGTGTTGTTATTGGAATTGGCTGATCGGGCAAGAAAAGCCGGTTTCATTGTTGTGCGTGTGGTTGCAAGCGAGACAATGCTTGACGAGATTATCGAGGGAATACAAATAGCGGGAGAGCGCTATACAGATGAACGAAAAAATCCGGTCAAGAGTGTTAGCGCTGGAGCGTTTGGTTTTTCGGTAGGACTTACCTTCACTGAGGAGATACGGAAAAATTATGGGTTTAGTACAAAGCTTTCGCTCCTGTGCGAGGCGCTAACAAAACAAAAGAAAGGCGTATTGTTCCTCATTGATGAGATATACGCGAGTACTATGGAGATGCGCGTATTTGCTACAACGTATCAGCATCTTGTGGGAGACGGAATGAATGTCGCCGTTGCTATGGCAGGGCTACCAAACGCTATCTCTTCTGTGTTAAACGACAAAATCCTCACATTTCTGAACAGGGCGTATAAAGTCAATCTGAATACTCTTCTAATTGCTGACGTCAACGCATGCTACGCAAAAGCGCTCCGTGATCTTGAAATAGAATTTGATGCTGAAACGCTTGACTTAGCCGCACGTGCGACAGACGGCTATCCGTACCTGCTCCAATTGATCGGCTACCATATGATCAAGTTTCTCGATGGCGAGAGCAAACTTACAGCTACAACGGTAGAACTTGCCATTACAAACTCAAAACGAGCTTTGGCAAGCGATGTTTTCTTGCCATGTTTGCAGCCATTGTCGGCAGAGGACAAGAGGTTTTTGGAAGCTATGGCAATAGACAACGAAGAAAGTAAAGTATCGGATATCAGCGACAGACTTCAGGTCGGGAAGTCGCATACGCAGACTTATCGTAAACGTTTAATAGAAGCGGGGCTTATTCATTCACCATCCCGCGGAATTCTGGAATTCTCCATACCTTACATCAAACAGTATATTCGAGGCGAAATATGAAATCTACAAAATCCAAAGCGGACTACATGGTATCTTGATTACCGAACCATATTCTGATACAATATCTTTACTGTAAGGAGTTGATAGTATGCCGCAGATTATCCCCATTGAGAAAATTAACAAAACCATTGAGTTGTCACAACTGTGCCATGACTCTAAAGAGCCGGTGTTTATAACGAATGAGGGTTATAGCGAGATGGTGATAATGAGTATGGACACATATATAAAGACAATGCTTCTGAGTGATACGTATCGAAAACTAGATGAAGGGGAACGTTCCATACAGTTAGGACATGTGATGGACGGGTTCGATTCTCTACAAATAGTTAGGGAAAAATATGGCTTATAAACTCGTGGTATAGGAACTCCTGCTTATTCCATTGCAAGTGACGAGATTAAATCACAATAAAAACACAAAGACTCAACTCCCGCCTATGCTTTGTTTAGTGGCGGGAGTTGAGTCTTGAAAAGTTAATAAGATTTAGAACATTGGATTTCTATGTAGTAATAAACATGGAAGAGCAACGGTTTTTTTGCCTATACCCCAGATTCGTCCTCAAGCGATTCATCAACTTCATCTGGTTCTAAATTTTCATCTGGTTCTGTCTCCTCAACCGACTCTGTTTCCTCAACATCTTCGATTGCTACGGCTGATTCGATAAACCTGTGGAACATAGCAGCGGCTTCGGCTCTTGTTGCCATTCCTCTCGGATCAAAGGCGTTGTCGGCTTTACCGTTAATGATACCTGCCTCATAGCACTCCTTAACAGCGTCTTGCGCGTAACTGGCTATTGAAGCGTCGTCACCAAAGCCCTCATATCCGCGTATCGCGGGAAGCGCCACGCCGGCATATTTCGCGAAGTTGGTTAAGATGACCGCAAAATCCTGACGAGTAACGTTGTCGCTCGGCCCGAACTTACCGCCACCGTAACCGCTTACGATCCCATTGTTTGCAGCCCATAACACTGCGTTTCCGTACCATGAGTCTTCCACGACGTCGTCAAACGGATCAAATATCCCAGAAACATCGGGTTCTCCGCTCAGACGGTAGAGGATAGTTACTACCATTCCCCTGGTAAGGTTGGCGTTGGGGCTGAATTCCGTTTCGCTGGTGCCGACCATCCAACCGCGTTCGAAGACAAACAACACATCTTCATAGAACCAATCACTTTCGCTTACGTCATAAAACCACCCCTCACCAAGAGGCGGGTCCTCATCCGATATTGTGAACGTTACAGTCGATACCGTGTTGTCTTTAAATGCTACAGACAGAGTGTAAGTACCGGCGGGAAGTGTTTCGAGATAACTGGAGAATAAAGTGATTTCAGTAGCGCCGCCAGCTTCATAATCCGTTCCCTGAACGAGAGTTTTCCCTGCGACCGAAACGGAGCTGAACTNCGCGAAGTCCTTATCTACGATATAGACAAGGTCTGTTTCGTAGCCATGGTAATACACGCTAGAAGAACCCACAAAACCGCCGCCAATCTGAGTAGGACCAGCTACGCCGCCGCCGCTGTTGTTGTTGTTGTTGTTGTTTTGGGCGGGGTTTACTTTGAAAAACAAGTCAATATGCTCGATCTCATTGCCGTTAGTAACTGTAATAGTGGCGGTGTAGGTTTCTGGATCAAGATCAGCAATGAGCTTGACAGTAATTGTTTCGGTTTCATTAGCAGCCAAGCTTGAGATAGTAGCAATTGCATTTGTATCCGCTAAGATAAAACCATTTCCTGCATCCCATTCGAAGCAACCCGGATCATCAGTTTCTATTTCTATATCAAGATCTCCTGTTGGCACTTCGCCATAGTTTGTAATCGTTACTTCAATGGAAGCATCAGTATAGTTATAAGCCACTTCCCGGGTATTGTTCGTTGCGTTTGTAGTAAGTGAAAATAGTATCTCTGGTTCGGGTGGTTCGGGTGGTTCTTCTTCGACAATGAAAGTAAGTTCTATAGGCTCGTCCAGCTTGTCGCCATCAGAGACTGTAATTGTAGCGACGTAGGTTCCTTTTGAACAGGTGGGATCAAGCGTGACAGTAATGGTTTTGTCTTCACCGGGCTCTAAACTTTCGATAATATCTTCATAGTTACCATCTGCAGATATGGGCGTACCGGCCCCTACAACCCACTCGAAGTTCACTAAATCTTCTTCATCTATACAGCTTATTACGACATTAAGGTCATCTGTATCCACGTTGCCATCGTTTGTGACCGTTACTACAATTGAATTGCCTGTGATGTGACCTTCTACAAGTGGGAGTGTATTTTCATCTGCGTCTGTGGTAAGCGCAATTGATAGATTTTCTTCTTCGACAATGAAAGTAAGTTCTATAGGCTCGTCCAGCTTGTCGCCATCAGAGACTGTAATTGTAGCGACGTAGGTTCCCTTTAAACAGGTGGGATCAAGCGTGACAGTAATGGTTTTGTCTTCACCGGGCTCTAAACTTTCGATAACATCTTCATCGTTGTCAAAAGCAGATTCGGGAGTANCGNCCCCTACAACCCANATGAAGTTCACTAAATCTTCTTCATCTATACAGCTTATTACGACATCTAGGTCATCTGTATCCACGTTGCCATCGTTTGTGACCGTTACTACAATTGACTTGCCTGTGATGTGACCTTCTACAAGTGGGAGTGTATTTTCATCTGCGTCTGTGGTAAGCGCAATTGATAGATTTTCTGCTTCTTCTACTATGAAAGTAAGCTCTTTGATCTCCTCTAGCCCATCGTTGTTAGAAACTGTAATGGTGGCGGTGTAGGTACCCTTTGGACAGCCGGTTACAAGCGCGACAGTAATTGTTTCGGTAGGTTCTGAAATAGACAAATCTAGTATTGCACTTTCAGTTTGGCTACTTGCAGGTACGAGGGTCCCAATTCCAATACCCCACTCGAAGTGCTCTAAATCTTCTTCTTCATCACAGCTTATTTCGACATCAAGTAAACCTGTTGCCTCAGTGCCAATATTTGTAACTGTTACTTCAATTGAATTTCCTGTGCTGTAGCCTTCTTCAAGTGAGATTATTCCGTCCGCTGGTTCTGTGGTAAGCGTAATTTCTTTATCTGGTGCTGCGCTTATTGGTATTGCTAGTGTTGGCAACATGGATATTACCATCGCTAGCGTGAGCAAAATGCTCAATAGACTTTTCCGATTACGTAATTTGCTTGTTTGCATAAGTTATTCCTCCATTTACTATATTATTTGTTTTCGACCCGCGTCGAATGTAAAAATCTGTTTAAATAATTCTGTTGGCGTTGCAAAAAAGGCTGTACAAAAAAGTTAGTGTTCGAAACGATGCTCATACCAAGTTATCGTGGAGCAATAAACCTCCATCACGTTTGGTTTTTTCCCTTTACTTTATTTGACCCTCTGCTTACCCTACAACATAACGCGACAAAATTCGCATCACCACATGGCTTATCGACTGCTATCTTTTCAAAAAAGGGCACACCATCCCATCACTCCACCTCCGATTCCCTACAAGGACAGATTATTGATTTCGTAGCGTCGATAAGGTCGTTGAAAATCGTCGCATTTATGTATACGAAACATCATCTGTTATCATACCATTAATTTATGCGAAATACAACAGCTATTAATCAAAGTTTTGTCAGAAATTTTTCATTTTCACAGCAAACATGCACAAATAGGGCGAAAAAAATGTAGACTAAAATACACCACTTTTCATATTTCTGTTCATAATTAGCGATTGAATGCTTGATGTGCTTGTGTTAGAATTGATTTCTGGATGGATTGTGACCAACCGCCCGTTGATTTGAAACGCGATATACTCCGACTTGCTCATTATTATTATATAGATATATTGCAGGTGATTTTATGTTGACCGTGATAACGCCGCAAGAGGCTCGCAAAATCATATTTGACCGCTTTATGCCATTATATACGCCTACTGAGAGTGTCGCTTTGGCCGACGCGCTTGGGCGCTCGCTTTACGATGATATTGTTTCGGACGAATATGTACCCGGGTTTAACCGCTCAACAGTCGATGGGTACGCTGTAGTCGCTTCGGACACTTTCGGGTGTAGCGAATCAATACCGGCAGTTCTTGAGCTACGTGGCGAAGTGCTAATGGGCGAATCAGCGAGATACACGCTTACCCCTGGGAATTGCGTCGCCGTTTCGACGGGCGGCGACTTGCCGGAGGGCGCTGACGCTGTGGTCATGCTGGAGCGATGCGAGGTCTATGGCGAGCGTCTTATTGGAGTTACTTCACCGATTGCGCCCGGGAACAATATAATATATAAAGGCGACGACGTTTCCCCAGGGGAGATGGTTTTGTTAAAAGGTACGTGTGTTTCGCCGCGCGACATCGGTATACTGGCAGCATTGGGACGCAGCCGCATAAACGTTAGGCCTAAACCTACCGTTGCTGTGATATCCAGCGGAGACGAACTTGTTGATACGCAGCAAACGCCGGAGCGAGGGCAAATTCGTGATGTGAACGCCCCTATGTTGGAAGCCCTAATAATCAACTCCGGCGCTACTTCGATTAATTATGGAATAATTCGCGACGATGAAAACGCGCTTCGGAGAATTGTAAAAAAAGCGGTAGGGGAGTGTGACGCCGTACTTTTGTCAGGGGGGTCTTCGGCTGGGACGCGCGACTTGACGGCGCGAGTAGTTGGATCGGAAGGGGAGATCCTGTTTCATGGAATAGCTATGAAGCCGGGTAAGCCTACGATACTCGGCGCGATTGATGGTAAGCCGTTTTTTGGTTTGCCGGGACACCCGGTCGCCGCATATTTTGTCGCTGAGCTTTTTATCCGTCCTCTCATTGCCAGGATGATGGGAAGCGAAACGAAGCAACGGACTGTAACGTCGCGGATAAGCGAAACGTTGTCGTCCAACCATGGTCGGGCTGAATTTGTCGCAGTTGTTTTAAGCGACGACGGGGCGTCGGCGACGCCTATTAGAGGTAAGTCTGGATTAATAACAAAACTTGCACACTCGGACGGCTATATATGCGTGCCGCGCGACAGCGAAGGCGTCGCTAAGGGTGCCTTGGTTACGGTAACATATTGGGATTGATGATAGTCTCATTGTAGTATTGGTTCGGCGAGCAATACTCGTTATAAAATCGTAAATCAGGATAGGTTTGCATATTCTGAATTTGTTGTTTACGAAAGCTCTGGTATAGGTTATAATCTATTACGAAATAAGGTGACAAATCACCGATATTCGTAATAGATTGGGGCGCGAAATCATGAAATCCAACGCACAATGGAAATTTTAAATCCGATTGATTTTGTACAATTCTGGAGGGTGAGTTATGAAATATGTAAAATATGATATGCAAACAGAAGCGATAATCAGTGCAGGTCTGAAACTGTTACGCGAGCATCTTGGTTTTATCGAAACCGAGATATTTATATCAAAGGTTACCAGAACGGGCTTCAATTATACTGAGTGGCGTGAAAATCTTTGGGAAGACTTAACGATTGATGATGTTTTTGAACGTGCAAAACACGCACAAGAGAAGTATGGGATACCGGATGGAGTCGAAGTAATATGACGAAACGTGATAGTTTTGTTGTTGAGCTTGACCCAGGTGTGGTGGAGAGCAGACGATATGCTGATAAGTATAGCGGATTTATGGAATACAGGATGACTGACGGGCTATATAGGGCCTTGGCTTTCTTGAATTGACTATCGGCAGAAAACGTATAACTTACAAATACCGGACTCCAACCGCCCGGTCAGTTGACGTGATTGGGAACACATCGTCAGCCATACAGACCACACAGCCCTCGCCCCGGATCATGTCCGGGATTTTGTCGAGCTGTCTAAACGCGGTAATATCACTCTTATCGCAACTGACGCGCTTCTTGATTTCAATAGGATAAAGGACGCCGTTTCGTTTGATTAGCAGGTCAATCTCATTGCCGTCTTTGTCGCGGAAATAGTAAAAGTTCATGTTTGGCGTAACGCCGTTGGAGTTCGCCCACGATTTGATTATCTCACCAATAACAAATGTTTCAAATACAGCGCCTGACATCGCGCCATTTTGCAAAACCTGAGGGTTATCCCAGCCGATCAAATAGCTCGCCAGACCCGTATCCATAAAATATGTTTTTGGCGTTTTGATAAGCCGCTGCAGAACATTGTTGTTGTAGGGTTTTAAAACATATACAATATTCGAAGCGATCAAAATCGAAAGCCACTTTTCGGCGGTCTGCTGGCTAATGCCTGTATCCTTTGCCACATCGGCAATATTAAGAAGTCGCCCCGTCCGCGCCGCCATAGCAATCATGAATTTCTCAAATTGCAGTAAATCGCCGACCTGGCTTAGTTTGGAAACATCCCTGTCAAGATATGTGCGGACATAGCTGGAGTAGAAGCGCGACCAATCTGTATTGCTTCCTACAATTTCAGGGAAAAAGCCCCGCCAGATACTTTCCCAAATCTCATTATATTGAATGGGGTTGGGATTTCGTTTTTTTAAGTAATCCCCGGTCGGCATAAATTCCTCATGGAAATCATCGCTTAGAATCTCACGAAGAGAAAGCCCATATAGGTCGATTAAATTGATCCGCCCCGCCAGACTCTCGGTCATGTTTGACATCATTTCATACCGCTGAGAACCTGACAGCAGGAAGGCTCCCTTCGCCCCTGTTCTATCAATGAATATCTTAATGTATGGAAAAAGCGATGGCGCATATTGAATCTCATCGACAAAGACCGGCGGTGGGAACTGATCGAAAAACTCCTCCGGATGTTCCAGCGCAAGGCGAAGCAGTCTGCTGTCATCCAAAGTTAATTCTTTGTGCTCTTTAAATAGCGTTTTAAGTACAGTGGATTTTCCCACTTGCCGGGCTCCGGTTATACACAACGCGCCTTTTTCGTTTACCGCTGATTTCAGCGCTTCTTCAATGTGACGTTTGATATACATAACAGACCTCTTTCGGCTAATATTTAATTACAATTGTATTATAGACGGAAATTCGCAAAAGTCAAGCTGAAAATAACGCAACACAAACGGTTGCCAAAAACGCCCAGATACGGTAACATGTTGGAATTGAGAAAACAGACATTGATTTGAGGAGGATAGTGCTGTGCCTTTTCAGTATCTTACGAACGTTCCGCTTGATGAAGCAAAAGGCGAATATTTGAAAATTCTCATTAATAACGGTATGGCGCCGAAAACGGAGGTTATTTCCGTTGCCGCCGCCGCTGGGCGGGTTACAGCCAGCCCCGTCTACGCGCGCATATGCGCCCCGCACTACAACGCGAGCGCGATGGATGGCATAGCGCTTGACGCGAAACTGACGTTTGGGGCAAGCGAAACAACTCCTGTTTCGCTGACCGGCAACCAGTATACTAGAATCGATACAGGCGACCCGTTGCCGGAAGGCTGTGACGCTGTCGTGATGATTGAGGACGTCATTGAGTCCGGAGGCGGTGTCGTCAAGCTTTTTGAGGCTGCTGCGCCGTGGCAGCATATACGCCAGATAGGGGAAGACATATGTGCAGGCGAGATGGTATTACCGTCGTATTCACCGATTACCCCTGCCGCGCTTGGAGCGATGATCGCGAGTGGGGTACGGGAGGTGTCGGTCATTAGAAGCCCTATAGTCGGTATCATCCCGACAGGTGATGAGCTGGTCTTGCCCATGTCCGATCCTAAGAAGGGGGAGATACTGGAATTCAACTCCGCTATTTTTTCCGCGATGCTGCGCGAATGGGGGGCTGAAACAGTGATTTACCCGGTCGTTAGAGACGATCTAGCGATGATGCGCGAAGCGCTTGACGAAGCGCTTTCGAGATGTGATGTCATTATACTCAATGCCGGTTCGTCAGCGGGCAGTGAAGACTACGCCGCTGAAGCTATCGCGCTGACTGGCAGCGTCGCGTATCATGGATTGGCGATAAAGCCAGGAAAACCGGCGATACTTGGATACTCAGGCTCTAAGCCTATACTCGGGGTTCCCGGCTACCCGGTGTCGGGGATTATAGTTATCGAGCAGATACTGCGTCCGATCATAGATTATCTTTGCCGCAAAACGTCCGAAACAGATAGATACATCGACGCTGTTTTGTCTAAAGCGATGGTCTCATCGCTAAAATATCAGGAATTTGTTCGAGTGAGGATGGGGTTTGTCAACGATAGGCTGATTGCGTCTCCCCTAAGCCGGGGGAGCGGCGTTGTGACATCATTTATGAAAGCGGATGGGCTCGTGGTTATACCTCAAGGCGTTGAGGGGTACGAGAGCGAGACAGCCGTTAGTGTCCGCTTGTTGCGTCCAGAGCAAGAGCTGCGGCGAAACCTTGTGATCATTGGCAGCCACGACCCGCTGATCGATGAATTGGC
The DNA here is from genome assembly GCA_009776445.1 of Oscillospiraceae bacterium. Taxonomy (GTDB): domain Bacteria; phylum Bacillota; class Clostridia; order Oscillospirales; family Oscillospiraceae; genus WRMH01. The sequence continues at coordinate 16,359 of WRNV01000027.1, forward strand.
GGAATTATTGCGAGTTGAAAACGACGACATCAATCTAAGTTCGGCGCATGTCGGAAGCATGGGCGGGTTGCTGGCGGTTCGAAAAGGGGAAGCGCATTTGGCTGGGACCCACCTGCTTGATGAGACGAGCGGGGAATATAATGTGTCGTACGTACGAAAAATCCTGCCAGAAGGCGGGGCGCGGCTTGTAGAATGCGTGGAGCGCGCTCAGGGCTTGATCCTGCGCAAGGGAAACCCGAAGGGCATTAGAGGGATCGCTGACCTTGGGCAAGCCGGTTTGCGTTATGTCAATCGCCAGAAAGGCTCGGGGACACGCATTCTGATCGATTATCTTTGTCGGAAAAACAGTGTCGACACGTCGGAAATATACGGATACGACCGTGAGGAGTTTACTCATACCTCTGTCGCCGCGCTGATTGCAGCTGATTCGGCTGACGCTGGGTTGGGAATATACTCGGCGGCTAAGATGTATGACCTAGATTTCGTACCAATATGGCAGGAGAGATATGACTTGCTTATTCCGGATTACGCTTGGGATATGCCCATGATGAAAAAGTTGTTGGATGTTATAAGATCGGACGTGTTTCACGGTAGGCTTGAAGCGTTAGGTGGATATACAATAAAGAATCCAGGAAGCGTGAGGGAGCGTTTTTAATACCTCACAGACCATTATCTGCAATAAAAAACGAGAAAATCCTCTCGTCTAATCCCCGTATTCTGACTCCTGACTTCTGAATTCTGGCGCTGCATTCTGGGTCGTGGGCAAAGCCCACGTTGGAAAGGCTATATAATGACCAAAATTGACGCGCTCATGAGATATTTCGGGCATACATCCTTCCGCCCCGCGCAGGAGACGTTGATCGACACGGTTTTGTCGGGCAGGGATGTTTTGGGAGTCATGCCAACAGGGGCGGGGAAGTCGGTATGTTATCAAATACCGGCTCTACTCTTAAGTGGGGCGACGCTGGTCGTGTCGCCGCTAATATCTCTCATGAAAGATCAGGTCGCGCAACTCAAGCGGGGCGACATCCCCGCGGCGTTTATTAACTCCTCGCTAACAACCGAGCAGTATCGGGAAGTATTACGCCGGGTGGGGGAGGGGCGGTACAAAATAATCTATGTCGCGCCGGAAAGGCTGGAAACGGTTGATTTTTTGCGGTTTGCACTGGAAACGCCTATATCTCTCGTCGCCATCGACGAGGCTCATTGCGTATCGCAGTGGGGGCAGGATTTTCGCCCAAGTTACCTGAAAATCGCTGAATTTATCGAAAAACTCAAGGTACGCCCGGTTGTCGCGGCGTATACGGCGACAGCGACCGCGGCGGTGAAAAAAGATATAATAAGGCTATTGAGCCTGATTGATCCACTTAGCCTTACGACTGGGTTTGACAGGCCAAATCTGTATTTTGGGGTAGCCAGACAAGAGGTCAAGTCAAGGTATTTTCATGAACTAATCGAGCAACGCGGAGGTATGTGCGGAGTTGTATATTGCGCGACCCGAAAAACAGTGGACATTGTCTGCGATGAATTGCGGCGTCGAGGTATCGCGGCGTCGCGTTACCACGCGGGGTTGGAGGATGCGGAGCGTCGTGGGAACCAGGATGATTTCATCCAGAACCGGGCGACTGTCATGGTAGCGACAAACGCGTTTGGAATGGGTATCGATAAACCGGACGTGCGGTATGTGTTCCACTATAATATGCCCAAGAACCTTGAAAGCTATTATCAGGAAGCTGGCCGCGCTGGAAGGGACGGCAAGCCGTCAGAGTGTATTCTTTTATTCTCAAGAGACGATATAAAGACAGCTGAGTATTTTATAAAAGATTCCGGGAAAAACGAGGGCCTCACCGAGCGTGAACGTAGGGATGTTCGCCATCGGGATATTGTGAGGCTTGATAAAATGGTGAGATATTGCGAGATCGATAGTTGCCTACGTTCATATATGCTCAGATATTTCGGCGAGAAACAAAAAGGCAAATGTGGTTATTGTAGTAACTGCAACAGGGAAAGCTGGCTGCGCCGGGCACTGGCCAGACGCTGAGGCTTATCTATGCCTAAACTGTGAGTACGCGTATTTTAGCGCGTTGTTTATGGCTTGCGACATGTTAAGGTGCCTGTACGTCCCAAGCCTTCCTCCGAAAATGACGTTTTTCTCTTGTCTTGCCAGCGTCAGATATTTATTGTAGATTGAAACGTTTTTTTCATCTGATACAGGATAGCATGGCTCGCTGCCGCGCATCCATCCGATTGGGTATTCCCTCGTTATCACTGTTTTCTCCTGAGTGCCATACTCGAAGTGCTTATGTTCGATTATGCGTGTGAAAGGAACATCAGCGGATGTATAGTTAACGATAGCGTTCCCTTGATAATTGGGTGTATCTAGTATCTCCGTTTCAAAACATAAGCTTTTATATTCCAATGGTCCGTAGCAATACCCATAAAACTCGTCTATCTTGCCGGTGAAAATAATTCTGTCGGCTATATATCTGTATCTCGCCGCGTCGTTGAAAAAGTCCGAGTCGAGCTTTACGTCGCAACTTTCAAGCAGCTTGGTAATGATCTGGTTATATCCGCCAATCGGGACGCCTTGATATCTGTCGCCGAAGTAATCGTTGTCGAAGTTGAATTTCACAGGCAAGATGTTTACGGCGGACGTGGGCAGCTCAGTACACTTTTTGCCCCATATTTTTTCTATGTAACCTTTGACCAACTTGTCGTAGATATCAGTGCCGACAATGGAAATTGCGAGTTGTTCCAGATTCTCGGGCTGTGCGACGCCAGAGCGTTGCTCTTCAATAATCTTTCGCGCGGCTTCTGGCGTCGTTACACCCCACAATTTGTAAAATGTGTTCATATTGAATGGTAAATTATATAGCTCGTTATTATAATTCGCTATAGGCATGTTAGTAAATCTGTTGAACTCAGCGAAACGGTTTACATACTCCCAGATGTTCTTATCATTTGTGTGGAAAATACGCGCCCCATATTTGTGAGTGGTAATTCCTTCAATATTCTCGCAGAATACATATCCGCCCATATGCGATTTTTTATCGATGACAAGACATCGTTTATTGTTTTGTGACGCCTCATATGCAAATACTGCGCCAAACAAGCCCGCGCCGACAATGAGATAATCGTACATAATTGGAGACTCCTTGTAAAACGATTGACTATTAGTGCGATAAGTATTATTATAATGTGTAAGAATAATACTTTATTGAGACCGTTATATTCGTTTAGGTGTGGGATTGTGCGTATGCTCAGACAGGTTTTATTGGACGCTGGTGCAAACATGAACTGGAACAAGAACACCCCATAGCTGTAGCGGCTACGGGGCTCCGAGTGGAGCGGGCAATGGGAGTCGAACCCACCTCTAAAGCTTGGGAAGCTTTCATTCTACCGATGAACTATGCCCGCGCGCTTTGCATTTTATGTTGCGAATATTGCTCTGCGTTGATGTTTTGCGGTTTTGATGGTATTATAAATGAGTGTTAGTGGAAATGCAAGAGGGAATTTACGCATGCTGCCGTAAAGCTTAAGGAGGGTAACTGTTCAGAGGGCATCCAAAAACACAGGATATACAGCCAACGCACTAGTACATTGGTGAAAACTTGTAATATTAGCTAAAACTTGTGTGCGGAGCCTATAACCATTGCGAGTTTTTAGATACCCTCTGAACTATAACAAAGGAGGTCGTTTCTGTGATAAAGGTCAATATTGAAGGCGTCAAGGAATTTGTGGATGAGCGTGAAATACGCGAGATCGATACGAAAAAGGCATTGGTTGAGTTGGAGTCACTTTACGAAAATGGTTGGGTAGATTTACCGGAATCGTATAATACGGAGCTGTCACAGGAGATAAAAGGCGTCGCAGGGAAGATTATAAGCGAGTCTAAAGCGCTTGTAGTACTTGGCATTGGCGGGTCATATCTGGGCGCCCGCGCTGCAATTGAATACATTAAGTCGCCGAATTACAACGCGTTGCCAAAACAAACGCCCGACATCTATTTTGCCGGAAATAACGCGTCCGGTGAATATTTAAGTCAAATAATAGAACTAATCGGGGATAGAGATTTTTCTGTCAATGTCGTTTCAAAATCCGGGTCTACGATCGAGACGGCGATAGCGTTGCGATTTTTTAAGTCAATGCTTGAATCAAGGTACGGCGCCGGAGGCTTGAAAGAGCGTCTGTACGTGACGACGGACAAGGGGTCGCCGCTATCCAAAATGGCTGTGCGCGAGGGCTACAGATGCCTTGAGATGCCTGCTGAGGTTGGCGGGAGATACAGCGTACTGACTGTGGTCGGGCTTTTGCCTTGCGCGGCAGCGGGTATAGATATTGACGAGATGATGGCAGGGGCGAAGGAGGAGCGGAGCGCGGGTATAGATAATGCTTGCTTATACGCCTCAACGCGGCAGGTTTTGTACCGGATGGGGAAGAAGATCGAGATGCTGGCTTGTTTCGAGCCTTCCTTCCGTTCTACGGGTGAATGGTGGAAACAACTGTTCGGAGAAAGTGAAGGAAAAGAGGGGAAGGGCATATTCCCGGCTTTCGCGGATTATACGGCGGATCTGCATTCGCTCGGCCAGTACATCCAGCAGGGGGAGCGCACGCTCATGGAGACTTTCGTATCCTTTGATCAGCCCCGCGCGAACCCCGTGATTCCAGGTGGATCGCTGCATGACGACAAAATTGGCCCAATAGCTGGGATGGATATGCATACTATCAACCGCTCGGCGTCCGAGGCTGTAAAAAAAGCGCACATTGAAGGCGGGGTTCCGGTTATTGAATTGCTCGCGCCGAGCCTTTCGGCGGCGTCATTTGGCGCGATGACGTATTTCTTTAAGCGATCATGCGCCATTTCGGCACTAGTTTCTGGCGTTAATCCTTTTGGTCAGCCCGGCGTCGAGGCGTACAAGAAAAATCTCTTCGCGATACTGGGGTTGTAATAAAAACTGTTACTGCATAAAATCATCACATTAAAAGGGGTTGGTTAAATTGGTCAAGTTAATCATGGGACTTAAGGGGTCCGGAAAAACTAAACAGCTTATAGCGCTGGTTCATAAAGCCATTGAAGAAGAACATGGCGACATCGTATGTGTAGAGAAGGGGGCAAAGCTGACTTACGACATACCGCACAAGGTCAGACTAATCGAAGCGTCACAGTATTCGTTTGATGGCTACGAGTTTTTAAGAGGGTTTATCAGCGGCCTTCATTCGGCTAATTATGACGTAACACATATTTTCATCGACAGCGTGCTACGAATTATAGGGGTTGGTGTTGACGACAAGGCGGAAGACTTCCTTGATTGGTGTGAGGATTTTAGCCAGCGTGAGCATGTGAAGTTTACACTAACGTTTAGCGCCGATATATGTCTGGCTACAGACAGGATGAAGAAGTATTTCTAATGTATTCGCTTGATAGGAAACTCAAGGATATTGCGTTAGCGAAATCCACCCCCAGTCTTTTGCTGCATTGTTGCTGCGCGCCGTGCGCAAGTTATGTGCTTGAGTATATTTCGCCATTTTTTGAAATAACTATACTGTTTTTTAACCCTAATATATATCCAAGCGAAGAATACTATAAACGAGAAGCTGAATTTAAAAAGCTCCTATCGGCGACGGTTTATCCAAACAGCATTGATATGCTAGACTGTGTCTACAATAGTGAGGGCTTTGAGACGGTCGCGATGCCTTATTGGAAAGAACCGGAGGGTGGGAGACGTTGTGGGGAGTGCTATTTGCTCCGCCTTGAGGAGACGGCAAAACAAGCTAAAGAAGGCGGATATGATTATTTCGCTACGACGCTGACTGTCAGCCCGTATAAAGATTCGGCGCTTCTCAATGAGATTGGAGTTAAGCTAGAAGGCAAGTACGGGGTCAGGTATCTGGTTTCGGATTTCAAAAAACGTGATGGGTATAAGCGTTCAATTGAGCTCTCGAAGCAATATGGCTTATACAGACAAGTATACTGCGGATGCGAACCGTCAATAGTAATCAGATGAGCGAATGAGTAAATGAATTTTGGCACAAAGATTCGAAAAATAGCGTTTGCCGGGGTCGTTGCCGCGTTATATGCCGCACTGACCATCGCGCTTCCGTTTATATCATATGGGCCGGTTCAGTTTCGTGTAGCGGAGGCGTTGTGTATCCTGCCGTATTTCTTTCCGTTTTCCGTTTGGGGTTTGTTCGTTGGCTGCATTGTCGCAAATTTTTTCAGCCCATACCCGCTTGATTTGGTTGTTGGGGCTATCGCGACGCTTCTTGCTGCTCTTTGCGTGATGCGGATTGGAAAGATGGGGCGCTCGCGAGTCTTGCTGAAGGTTTTAGCTTGCTTACCGCCCATCGTTATTAACGCGTTTCTTATTGGCGCGCTTATTACTTATTATATGGTTTTCGAGGGAGAAGCCGACTTGTATATCTCAACGTTTATCATAAACGCGGCTCAGGTTGGTTTTGGCCAGTTTGTCGTCCTTTACGCAATCGGGTTTCCATTATTGATATATTTACCAAAAACCCAGTTAGTTAACAACAGCGCAAATGAATAGCTGAAAGGCTACAACCACAGTTACAAAATTACAAAAGGGGCCGCTCGGCAGCCCCTTTAAATTTTCTGTTATTATTTTACGTGACGTTATTGGGTTATGATCCGTTTCGCTCCAAAGAACCCTTTCGTGTAATACGAACTGTCCAAACGGCTGATCACTACGCCTACGCCAGGCCTCGACGCGTGGACAAACTCATCGTCGCCAATGTATATGCCAACATGCGTAACGCTCTTGAGGCCATTATTGGAGAAGAAGACCAAATCGCCGGGCGCCAGTTCGCTTTTGTTAATATGAACGCCATTGTCACGGTACTGGCCTGACGCCGTTCTAGTCACGGACATGCCGAAACTCTTATAGACATATGTCACTAATCCCGAACAGTCGAATCCTGTTGGAGATGTGCCGCCGTATATGTAATCACATCCGACAAAAGCAAGCGCGAACTCTACCATTTGCTGCCCTAAAGTCAAGTTAGGGTTTGGAGCTGGAGCTGTGGGCGATACACGCGTTGACGACGCGACCGCAGCTTGATAGCCGCCAATTATATCTACGAAGTCTGAACGTATATAGCCTGTATGACCGTCGTGTTTTACTTTGTACCAACCGTTGTTGATGCCTATTACAGTCAATTCTGTGCCTTTGCGATATGTGCCGAGGATATTGCTTGCTGTTCTTGGGGACGAGCGTATATTGACCCTGTCGCCGATGAGGCGGCCTCTGGCGTTGAAATTCTCGCGCGTAAGGATGTCTTTAAGCAATGGGGCGCTTACATATCCAGTGCTGCCATGGAAGTTGACCTTGTACCATTCGGAGTTAGTGCGGTCGAGGACGACGACAATATCGCCTTCGCTTAAGTGAGTGATGATTGAATATGAAGTGCCTGCTCCGGAACGTAGCCGTAAGTCTTGGGTGCTGACCGTCGCGGCGCCGTAGGCAATAGTATTCGCAGCCGAACCGCTAACAGCCAACATGGAAGCGACGGCTGATATAATTGTGATTATTAAAACTAACTTCTTAGCATATTTCATAAATTATCCACCTTCTCATAAAGGAGTTTGAGTTTTAGTTCCTAATTATCAACCAGCCGCAAGCGCTCTTTCAAGCCAAACCGCCGCTACATCTATCGCTTCAAAAAAACTGTTTTTCTCACTTTTTTTTACGACTCTGTCCCGTGATTTAAGATCGGGGTCAGTGTATTGCAACTGCACTACAATCCGGGTCGCGACATTAAGGTCTTCAAGCTGTTTTGTTTCGGTTACCTGGAGCATTATGATGTATTTATCAGCCATGCTACCGTAATAAATGAGGTTGTCTTTCCTTCGAAGGGGGTGTCCTTTATATTCCAGTACCTTGTTTTTGTCTTTTGTAGCCACAGCCATCATAGGCCCCCCTCAAACAATCTGTAACTGAATTGTAACACATTGTTTCCCCAATGTCAACAGTTTTTTTGGTTTCTTGTAAAAAAAATTACGGTGTAAAAGTAACAAATAATTACACAAAAAATTACATAAATAAGCTGCCCTCTGAAAATTTCCGTTTGGCTACATGCTCAAGCATTCACGAAAAAAGGCGCGGACATCAGTAATTGCAAGCAAAAACTCCTACAATGTCGAAATATTAACTGTCAAGATATGATTTAACCAGTTCTTGTAGCAACTCATCCCTGTCGAGTCTGCATATTAAACTGCGCGCGTTGTTATAATTTGTAATATATGTAGGGTCCTCTGACAGTATGTATCCAACGATTTGATTAACAGGGTTATAACCCTTAATTCTGAGCGCTTCATAAACTGCGGTAAGAATCCCGCGCGTATTTACTCCGCCGCTCACTACGTTAAATTTCCTTGTATACTCATCCACTGCCGAACCCTCCTTGCCATAACCAAATCGGGCGATTACATGACTTCTGCGTATAACGCGCCATCACACCCGCATAAAGTATATTATAGCAAATTGCGGCAAAGAGTAAAGAGAATAAATATTACATTAGCATGACAATTACAATTAACAATTAACGATTAACAATTAACAATTAGTAATTAACAGTTACCAGTTACCAATTAACAGTATTTAGTCCCGCCCGTATGCCATTGGCAGCAGAGATGAAAGCGGGTAACTCACATAGCGCCCATCTGAACGCGCGCAGAGAACTTCAAGTTCCGGCGAAAACTCATTCAAAAACTGGCGACATGTCCCACAGGGAAATGAGTAAGCGCCGCCTTCAGATATAATCGCGATACGCTTGAATCCGCGCTGCCCGGCGGCTACGGCAGACGCGATCGCGACAGTTTCGGCGCATACCGTTACGCCAAAGGCAGCGTTTTCGATATTGCAACCCACGTATATTGAACCATCAGCGCATTCAACAGCGGCGCCCACCTTAAACCGCGAATAGGGGGAGTAAGAATTTGCCATCACATCGTTAGCCAGCTCAATAAGCTTTCTGTCAGTCATAATTTGCACACTCCTCTTTTCATAATAGCGATTATCCGCGTTTATCAAGTCAGTTGTTCTACATCTATCGTCCAACTGGTAAAATCACGAAATACACCGGACGGGCTTGGATCCGCTCCGGAAATCGCGCCCATAGGAAAGTAAATCGCGTATCTTTTATACAAGACGGGCGCGAACGGAGCAAGCGTTACTATCTCGTCGCAGAGTCGCTTTGCCGCGTATTTCACTTCGTAATCTGTGCGTGCGGCTAAAAAATCCTCTATAAACGGCAAATAGTCAGTGCTGGCAGTCTTGCCATAGTTTAGGGCGCCTGGCAATAACAGGAGAGACAGATCAAAATCCGCGCCAAGAACAACCTCTCCGTAATACATATCAAAATTACCTTTGTCTAAAGCGTTTAGAAAGCTTTCCCACGGCAACTCGCGGACACTGATATTAAACCCGTACCGCTTTAGGGTGTCAGCAATTTTGTTGGCGATCTGAACTCTATGAATATTCTCGCTGTTTACTATAAAATCAACCGAAAACTCAGAATATGAATCAAACCCATCCGATATTTCAAGGAAGGAATCATCGTTGAAATCTCCGAGATACGCGCGGTCAAGCAGTAACGACATCTCGACCAAAGGGTCTAAATTACGGTTTTCCCATGTTTTGTCATAGAGCCAAAAAATCGAGGGGAGGGCGAGTGGCGAGGGAATTGCCAGGTGTCCGGCTAAAATATCGTCCACGATGTATTGACGGTCAATGGAGCAACTGATAGCGCGGCGGACATCAGGATCTTTCATCACGCCTCTGCGTGCGTTAAATCCAACGAATTGCAGAGTTGAGGTGTTATAGAAGCGTTTTTCGGGAAGGCGGTTTATTCGGAGCTCAAAAGCGTCTGAGGGATCGTCCCAGAGCAAACTGAGATCCCCATCGTCAAATAGTTCCGTCAGTTCGCTGTCTTCGCATTCTTTGAGGTATACTGTAGCGATTGGCAAACGATCATAATCCCTATATGGAACAAAGCGTTCAAGCCGAGTTCTATAGATATCGGGATCATCATCGTCTCCCTCAGCGCTTTCATCACTGATATCCAATATAGAATCAGAATCAGAATCAGAATCAACTTCGGCTTCGGCTCCTGTTTGCGCTGCCTCTTTTATTTCATCGCCGCTATCCGCGTTGTTTGTTATGACATCATTTGCATCGTTATCGTTTTCGACTTCTTCTTCATTCACGACTGGTCTGATTTCTGCTTCGACGAAAACATACGGCCCTGTCCCTGGAGGGATTTTGTTATCAATCGAACCGCTTTTTATTATTGGTACATCAAGGAGGTTAATAAAACGGCTGTTTGGCGCGAATAAAATGACGGTCACTTCCAATTCCCCATCTGATTCGATGGTGTTTATCGTTTTAAAACGGTTTACATACCTACCCTTCTGCATTGCTTGTTTAAGCGTGTAGACGACGTCGTTGGCAGTCAGCGATGAGCCGTCAGTCATAGCGACGTCCGGCTTTATTTCGAAAGTGAAAGTAATGTTGTCCTCAGTCGACCAGTTTTCACATAGTAAAGGTTTTGCTTGAAGATCTCCATCCAGGACAAATAAGCTCTCATATAGGAGGGAGGATAGTAGAATATTGTCCCTGTTAAGGGTGGTGATTGGGTTGAGCGCGTTGTGCGGGTCATATCGTAATGTGAATTTGCCGAGCGTTGCTGTTATGCTGTTTGTTGGAGGTTCGGGTATCATCGAGATTGCCATATCTGAGGGCTCTTCGGATTGAGATTGAGATTGAGATTGAGATTGAGATTGAGATTGAGTTTGTTCTGTTTCTACAACAGGCCGAACCCAACAGCCCTGGAATAGGATTATTGGAATTAACAGGAGTATTGCTACAATAAATAAGCAGTGTTTTCTCACGGGTAATATCCTCTTAGTGTTATGTGCAGTATTGCCGCGCGTTAGTATGTTGTATTGGAAGTCCCAAGCGCCTACGCGCCACGTCCGCAGCAATCTTTATACTTCATAGGTAGGCCGTTCGGGCGTTTTTTACCGCAAGGGCAAGGTTCGTTGCGGCCTGTTTTCTGGCCTTTTTTGACGGGCTGGCGTTTCAGTGTCGCATCGCCGCCAACGTTTTGCGCGCCTGCATTGACATTTCTGGCGACGCCGCGACGCTGCAGCGAATCATCTTTTCTGATACGGACTATGAATATCCGCCGTACGACTTCTTCCTTGATTCCACCAATCATTTCTTCAAACATGTCAAAGCCGTCGCGTTTATACTCGTCGACAGGATTTGTTTGTGCGTACGCGCGCAGACGCACGCTGTCGCGTAGGCTTTCCATGGCATCGATGTGTTCCATCCAATATTCGTCGACGACGCGCAGCATTATGACGCGCTCAAGCTCGCGCATCATAGGAGCGCCGCTTCCCTCAACTATGCCAAGCTCCCGTTCCTTAGCGGCGTACGCAGCCTTTGCTTTTTCCTCCAGCAGCGATACAAGCTCATCTTTACTAAAGCCGGCAGCCGGGATTTTTATTTCGATTTTTTGCGTGAACATCGCGGCAAGCGGCTTTAGCACTTCGGCAAGCTGGGCAGGATCTTTAATACTTTCCGCCTCTGCAAACCCCGCGCCTACTGCCAGCTCTATCACTTCGGAAATCATAGTCTGGATGTTTTGCGTTATGTTTTCCCCATCCAGGACTTTCCGCCGCTGGTCATATATCAGCGTACGCTGTTTATTCATTACGTCGTCGTATTCAAGAACATTTTTGCGCGATTGGAAGTTGCGGCTTTCAACTTTGCGTTGCGCTGTTTCAATAGCGTTGGAAAGCATTTTCCTTTCAATGGGCATGTCCTCGTCGATACCCAGGTTATCCATTAGGACTTGGATCCGTTCGGAACCGAACAGCCGCATGATATCGTCGGTCAGGGCCAGATAAAACCGCGTTTCACCGGGGTCGCCTTGCCTACCGGCGCGCCCGCGTAATTGGTTGTCGATACGGCGCGCTTCGTGCCGTTCGGTGCCGAGGATGAACAAGCCGCCAACTTCCCTGACTTTCACTGCTTCCGCAGCTGTAATGAGACGGTGTTTCTCGTGTTTTTCGGCAAACATTTTGCGTGCTTCGATGATGTCTTCGTCGTCTGTTTCAGCGTAACCAGTCGCTTCGGCTATAAGCTCTTCAGTCATCCCTGCCTTTTTCATGTCGGTTTTCGCAAGGTATTCAGGGTTGCCCCCTAGCATTATGTCGGTTCCGCGCCCCGCCATGTTCGTCGCTATCGTAACCGCCCCGACTTTGCCAGCTTGCGCTACTATCTCCGCTTCTTTTTCATGGTGTTTGGCATTGAGTACGTTATGCGTTACGCCGCGTTTTTTGAGCATGGAGGAGAGCAATTCACTTTTCTCAATAGAAACCGTGCCGACAAGCACAGGTTGCCCCTTTTTGTTGCATTGTTCAATCTGGTCGATTATCGCCCTGTATTTGCCATTCTCTGTTTTATACACTGTGTCCGGGTTGTCAAGCCGTACCAATGGGCGGTTTGTCGGAATTTCGATAATATCTAGCTTGTATATGGCGCCGAATTCTTCTGCCTCGGTGAGCGCTGTTCCGGTCATGCCGGACAGTTTGTCATATAGACGGAAATAATTCTGGAACGTTATTGTCGCGAGGGTTTTGCTTTCATGCGCGACCTCGACGTGTTCTTTTGCTTCGATCGCCTGGTGCAACCCCTCGGAATAACGTCTGCCCAGCATTAAGCGGCCTGTAAATTCGTCGACAATGATGACTTCGCCTTCCTTGACGACGTAATCCACGTCGCGCTGCATTATCCCGTGAGCCCGCAATGCTTGATTAATGTGGTGCGATAGCGTGCTGTTTTCAAGGTCGGCGAGGTTCTCAAGAGAGAAGTGTTGTTCCGCCTTCTTGATGCCGCGAGCCGTAAGCGTGGCTGTCCGCGCTTTCTCGTCAACGACGTAGTCTGAATCGATCGACTCATCTTCCTGCGATTTTTCGTCAATTGTCGCAAAAACGGTTTTCTTCAGCCGCGCGACGAATTCGTTAACCTTTGAATACATTTCGGTGGATTCGTCGCCCTGTCCAGAAATAATAAGCGGCGTCCTGGCTTCATCGATTAGGATCGAGTCAACCTCGTCCACGATGGCAAATATGTGGCCACGTTGCACCATGTCGTGCTTGTATAGCGCCATGTTGTCGCGCAGATAGTCAAATCCGAGCTCGTTATTTGTGCCATAGGTAATATCGGAGGCATACGAGACGCGCCGTTCATCATTGTCAAGCCCATGGATGATGAGGCCAACGCTCAGTCCCATGAAACGGTGGACTTTGCCCATCCATTCACTGTCGCGCTTGGCCAGGTAGTCGTTGACTGTAACTATATGAACGCCTTTTCCAGCGAGCGCGTTGAGGTATGATGGCATGACGGCGACGAGCGTTTTGCCTTCGCCCGTTTTCATTTCGGCGATACGGCCTTGGTGGAGCACGACGCCTCCTATGAGCTGTACGTGAAACGGGCGCATCCCAAGCACGCGGTCACAGGCTTCACGAGCTGCGGCGAACGCTTCCGGCAATATATCGTCAAGCGTTTCCCCATCTTGTAGGCGGGCTTTGAATTCGGCAGTTTTCGCTTTGAGGTCATCGTCACTCATCGAGCGGTATTCGTCTTCGAGGCTCTCAATCTTTCCGACGATAGGCGCGATGGCTTTTAGCTCGCGATCATTATAAGAACCGAAAACCTTAGAAAATAGTCCGTTTTTCATAATATGTGCCTTTCGTCATTTATTCATGGGATATACCTAAATGAAGATTATAGCATACAAATATTGAAAATAAAACAAATTATACTCTTATAGTCACCAAAAAGTTTCTGTTCAGACGGCATCCAAAAACACAGGCTGGTTACAGCCAACGCACTAGTACATTGGTGGAAACTTGTAATATTAGCCAAAACTTGTGTGCGGAGCCTGTAACCTTTGCGAGTTTTTGGATACCACCTGAACAGTAGCATCAAAAACTTATCGCAAAAATTCCTTTCTGTTTTATATTGACAAACGGAGTTTCGTTTGCTATCATAACTTTCACGCCTCGCGCATAGAAAATAGGGCTTCGGACTCCATCGTCGTTGTATGCTGGTGTGGCTCAAAGGTAGAGCAGCGCACTTGTAATGCGCAGGTTGGGGGTTCGATTCCCTCCACCAGCTCCAAGATTCAGGGTAAGAGATGTTGTTTATTTGGGGGAATTCCCGAGTGGCCAAAGGGGGCAGACTGTAAATCTGTTGTCAGTGACTTCGGTGGTTCGAATCCACCTTCCCCCACCAAAACCAAGAACGCTTGCAATCACTAGGATTGCGAGCGTTTGTTTTTCTGAAGCGCACCCGGGGATTCCCCCGTTTTTTTGTAAAATCTAACAAATTCGTTTCACAAATGAACCCGTTGCCGTTCTTGAGCTTGTGTGAATATGTCTCGGAAATAGGCTCAAACCGTTGAACTAACAGTAACCACACGGTAACTGTTCAGTGGGTGTCCAAAAACTCGCAATGGTTACAGGCTCCGCACACAAGTTTTGAAAATTGTACAAGTTTTCATCGCAGTACCAGTGCGTTGC
>WRNV01000028.1 GCA_009776445.1 Oscillospiraceae bacterium
CGCTGTACGCAGTCGAAGCGAAGTCGATACCCCCTTATCGCTTAGTTGTCTGAAGTGGGTTTGGGTCAGTTGGCGTCAAGTGCATACCCAGGTTATTGGATCTTGATGCAAGAGGCCAATAATGGCGACTCGTAATTTGATTGTAATTTCGTTTTATTTCTTTTAGGAGGGCAATAATATATGGCAGGTTTTGCTAAAGCGATCTTGATCACCATCTTGGCGGCNGCNGCCATTATCTTGTTGTTCAACTTGGCTTTCTTCTTTCCNTGGTATCTGGAAATCATTGAAACCACCTTTCAAGTCTCACAGACGGTTGCGACTTACAATTATCTGGCTTATGACGATTTTACGAATGTACTTGAAACACTCAGGGAGAAACCAATTTTCATAGANCGGGCAGCTGATGTGACGATNGAGGCTTTTCATGAAAATGGGAAAGANGCCATCGAGCGGGTCGGCCCGCATGATGTAAATACATACTACTATCCACTTGAAAACGAAGAAGATAAGCCTTATACGCAAATGGGAAACTTAGTCACGATACAGATTTCCGCTAGTTATCCGTTTCGAATGCAAATGTTCGGTGCGCCTGTCACTCTTAGCGATATCCCAGTGACATTCACAATGACGACTTCAACCACACGCCATTATAAGGATCTACCCTATGACTTTGGTATTGATGGAGATTCCTATGATGATTACGATTATTGATAGGTGAACAAACATGGGAATAAAAACGCTTCTTTATATGTTTTTAGTCGCTTTTCTTGTTGTAATTATTGGTACGCCATTGGTTGAAACATTCATTTTGGGTAGGGACAAAGTCCTTCTGTCTTCAACCATACATAATTCCCTGCGGGCAGCCGAAGAGGCCAGTTATTCTTATATGTTTATGAGGAATATCGACGCGCAGGTGGATGAAGAAGTATTCTGTAATTGTTTTGCTGATACCTTCGCGACATCTTATAAAATGGATTGCGTAGATTATGGGAACCCTTTACGGTTTGTTCCGTATGATGATACATTCAACGAATTTATTGTAGATATCGATTTTTCGCCATCATTTGCACTCAGCGTGGAAGAAGGCGGAGCCCTTATAACAAAAGTGACGGTGACCGTCGAAAGTGCGTACAGATTTAGAACAGAATTAATGCGGTTTATGAATGATATCGTTGCTGATCCATTTGTGCTCAGAGCGGAGCGCGAATATACCATGAAAGTCACGAATTGAGGTGGTCATATGGATACTATTTTCATTACAGTAAAAATACCCGGTCAAGACGCGATGGACTTGAAAGTCCCCAATTATTTTACGGGAGAAGAATTTCTTTCAATTCTGTCTGAAGTTACCGGAGCGGATTTCTCCGAAAAAACAAAGATCCAAGCCGAACCTATAGGCCGAATATTGGACAATGCACAGACTTTCGAGTCAGATGGAGTCGACACTGGCGCTCTGCTTACGCTAATACAAAATGGGGGCGGTTAATTTGAATGTATCTAACGGTGGCTTGATTGCTCAAGCGAATGGTAACATGTTTTATTGCGACTTGCGCCAATACAGCGGTACGCATATTTTGTCTGAAGATGGGGCGCCCGTTTGGGATATGAAAACAGTGATGTGGTTCGCCGCCTCGGATGGACGCGGCATCTATTGCAGTAATCAAAGGGATTATGACTATTTGACATATTTGGACGGGAAGAATATGACCGAGTCGCGTCTTNTGAAACGCGCTTGTTTCAATTTGGTCATGTTCAACGACAGGGTCTTATTCATTGATGAAGANGATGGATTTATCTATGAGTATGATCCAGAGAAAGAAAAATGCGCGCTTGTAATAAAAGAGAAGGCACTTTCGTTTATCCTGTATTCAGATACAATTTACTTTGCTTCGGAAAATGGACTAAAGTCTTTCGATGCTCGCGGAAAGCGAATAAATAAGCTTCATAACTGCGCGCCCGTCTGCTTGAACTATTCGCAGGGGCATCTGATATTTGCCGACAAGGCGCGGGACTATGTAGTAAGCTGCTTTGATATTGAGCATGATAGACTTACAGTTATGGACAGTATATCCGCCCAAAGCATGATAACAAAAGAGGAGTACATTTTTGTTTCCAATCTCACTGATGATAATGCGATTGTTCGAATAAACATTAACACAAAAGAGTCAATCCGGTTTTGTGGAGAAAATACGAATAAACTACATATAATTGGGGATTATTTATACTTTCTCAATCAAAATGAGAATAACGCTTGGTACAAAATTCCTTTATCAGGCGGCCGCCCCATGAAAGTATTCAATCAATAATAATTTAAAGATTCGAGGAAAGAGGTAATTAGTCATGTCACAAAAGATTTTTCTGAATATTCCCGAGGTCGAGACGCAGGCAAGCGCTTTGCGACGCCATTGCGATAGGCTAAAGGACACGGGGGACAAATATCAAAAAATGATGGACGCGATGTCGAATGCATGGAAAGGAAGTAGCGGGAGGAGCTTTTCTGAGGCGGCGGGGCGCGTCGAAGCCGGGTTTGTGATAAATAGGTCTGTACTAGAGCAAATGATTTATGATGTTACGGCGACGCGCCAATCCATAACCGCTCAGGATACGCTAACCGCCAAATCAGTCGAGTCCGCGTCGATGACCACAAAATAACGAAATAATGATGTTAGGGGGTTTATATTATGGCTTGTTGCTGTACTAAAATTTCAAAATGCAAAAATGATATTTCAAAAGTATCAAACGCTAAAATTGCTTTGCAAACACTAAAAAGCAATAACGGAACCTTGGATGCAAAACTTTCCGAGTTGAGTGGGAAGATGCAGGAAATGGCATCTCCAGATAACATAGGGTCATGCGTTTCCTCTATTAGGAACCTTAATAAAGATTCCAGTTCAACAATTGACGCCATGATCAGCCAATGTACAAGCAAAATTTCTTCGTTGCAATCCGACCAATCAAGATATGAGAAAGAAGATAAAGAATATCATGAAGGGCTGAAAAAATAAGTATTTATACTCACTAGCGAAAGTATAGCTGGAGAACTGACAAATGGATAAACTGGAGATAAACATCCCGAAACTACAGGACACGGTGGCCGAGTACGGCAAGATGGTCACAGACGCTAAGGAGATCGGGAAATCAATATCAGAAACAAACAAAAAGCTCACTTCAACCGGGATATGGCAAGGCGACGGCGCCAATGCGTATAACGGCAAAAGCGGCCAGTGGAACAAGAATTACAAAGCGCATGAAAATACGGCTGCCAAAATGAAAGACGCAACGAAAACCGTTTTGTCACAGGCCGAGGACTTAAACCGCCAAGCCCTGGGATTTGCCGGAATAGTGGGCGGCTCCTCTGGCGGCGGGCCGAAGAACATCCTCACATATGACCCGAACGCGAAAACAGGCGCCGTGGGCGCGTGCGAAAAGGCCATCGCTCAAATCGATTCGCAGCTAGCCCAGGTGAAAAAAGCGGAAAACTCTTTGGCCGGGATATCAGGCCTCAGGGTATCTACGGATCTTTCGGCCTATCGCAAAGCGTTGAACGACCGAAAAAACAAACTAAACAAGCTGCGGCAAGCAATAATGAAGTACGCCTCAAGCGCTGAGGCGCTAGTTTCCACAGCAACCCGCGTGTTCGGGGGCATCAGCCTGCCAGAAGGCGCCATCGCCACGCTTAAATCCTGGGGAATCACCCATGAAGACATATGCGTCATGCTCAATGGGCTAAATATGGGCTGCTGCCAGTATGGCGGAGACCCCGTCAACATGGCCACCGGAAACTTCATATATGAAAAAGAGTATTTGAAGATAAAAGGGCTGTTCCCGCTATCCTTCAAGATGTTCTACAACGCGCTGGAAAGGCGCGTTGGCACACTGGGNACCGGATGGGTGCATAACTTTGCCGTATGCCTGAAAAAGGATAAAAATTCCATCGCGTTATACCTGGAAGACGGGCGGCAAGAAATCTTCTACGACAACGGCAACGGCGCATATTCCCAAAGTTTCAACAAACATGATATTCTCAGAAAAACAACAAAGGGGTTTGTATATCAAAATGCCAAGCAAATATCATACTATTTTGATGAAGAAGGAAACAATATCAAAGTAGAAGATCAAAACGGGAACTACGCAATCCTGGCGTATGACCAGGGGCGCCTAACGCGTGTGGAAAACAATTCCGGCAACTCACTTGACTATCAGTATTCGCCGGACGGGAAGCTTGTACAGGTCTCGGACAACACCGGCAGAAGAGTAGACCTCGCTTACGAGGACGGCCGGGTGTGCATGGTTGCCGGTGAGGAAGGGCAGGAGCAGCGGTATCAATATAATGAGAAGGGCAAGATCAGCAGCATATTCAACCCCCTCGGCGTAAACACCCTGGAAAACGAATATGACCGTGATAATCGGATAACCAAACAGACATTCCCGGACGGCGGCGTCATTCAATACGACTACCGGGATGAAGACAAGGAACTGCTCGTCACCGAACAAAACGGCAATGAAGTTGCCTATTCGCGCGACGACAGGATGCGCACCACCGCCGTGGTTTATGCCGACGGCGCAGAGCGGTATGCCTACAATGAGCAAAACCAGCGCGTTTGGCAGATCGACAAGAACGGCAACGAGACGCGCTATGAATATGACGACCAGGGGAATGTGTCCCAAGTGACCAACGCGCTGGGGGAGGCCGTCTGCGCGCAGTACAATGAAATGAACAAACCCACTAAGGTGTCCCTGTGCGGGATCGAAAGAATGGCGGGCAAGTACGATGCTCATGGCAACCTGCTCAAGATGAGCGACGCGCTCGGCCGGACCCGCTCGTTCTCATACAACGAAAACGGGCGGCCTACCCGCCTGACGCAGCCGGACGGCAGCTCTATTGAGCTTTCCTATGATGAACGCGGGAACATTGTCCGCGTTATTGATCAAAACGGCTCACAAACGCAATATGAATATGACAAGAACAACCGTGTCATAACTACCGTCGATCCAAACGGAAACAGGACATATTTCAGCTATAACCGCCGGAACGAGATGATAAAAGTCGTCAATGCCGAAGGGAGAGAACGCGCGTATGAATATAACCAAGCCGGCAAGCTGACAAAAGCCACGGATTTTGACGGCAGCGTGAGCCGATACGAATACAACGCGCTGAACAAGCCCACGCGTTTTGTTGATCCCAGCGGGCATGAAACCCGGCTGGAATATGACATCATGTGGAACGTGAGCAAACAAATAAACGCCAACGGCGCGGAGATGTGCTTTGATTACGACGCATTGCATCGCCTGATAAAAGTAACCAACGCTATGGGACACAGCGTACAATATGCATATGACCCCAATGGCAACCGCACAGCCGTTATCGATCCGCAAGGCGGGCAAGTACATCTGTCTTACGACGCGCTCAACCGGGTGGTGGGCGTGGCCGAGGCGGACGGGGCTAAGACCAGCGTTATATATAATGAGTTAGGGCAGGTCACGGCTGTGATCGACGCCATGGGGAACGTGCGTACATTTACCTACGATGCCGCAGGGCAAAAGACAGAAGAAACCGATCCGCTGGGCAACAAGACTACATACACATACACAAATTTGGGCAAAATCGCGTCAATAACCGACCCGATTGGCCGGGTCACAGTATTCGAATACGAGTCTGGCGGACTGTTGTCCCGGGAAGTGTATCCAGACGGGCGCTGGATCCGCTACGAATATGACGCGGCCAAAAACCTTGTCGCCAAGCAGGATCAAAGCGGATATACATTGAATTATGCTTATGACTGCCTCAACCGGATTATCAAAATTAGCAGCAACCAAGGCCAGGAGAAATGCTATACCTACGACGCTACGGGCCATGTGACATCTATGACGGACGCCAACGGAAGCACGACGCATTATGCGTATTCCCCGGCGGGGAAGCTTATCCGGGTCATCGACGCGCTGGGGAACAAATCTGAATATGAGTATGACGGCATGGGCGAACTGATTCAGGTCAAGCAATTTGAAGGCATTGACGGGGATTTGTCCGAGGCATTGTCTCTCAACGAAAACAATACCCGGATGACGGCCTATCACAGAAACCCTCTGGGGCAGATCGAGTACATAGAGGACGCGCTTGGGCAAAAAGAAAGCTACGATTACGACGCCTTTAGCCGCGTGACCGGCAAGACGGACAAGGACGGATATCTCACACAATACGCATATGGGCACAATGGGCAACTTGAGCATATCCAGTACGCCGACGGCAGATCGGTACGTCTGAGCTACAATCCGCTGCGCCAGCTCACCGAGATCCAGGACTGGCTGGGCATGACCTCCATAGAGACCGACCCGCTAGGCCGGGCGACAAAAGTGAGGGATCACAACGGCAAAGAGGTGCAACATCTATACGGCGCCGGGGGCGAGCGCTTGGAGACCGTCTATCCTGACGGCAAAAAGGCTGAGTATCTCTATGACGGTACCCTACGCCTGAGCCAACTTAGCGATGGGGAAAACATCGTCTCCTATGCATACGACGAAAATGGCCGTTTAGGCGAAAAACGGTTTTCCAACGGGATGCTTACACGTTATGACTACAACAACATGGGGCTGCTGTCTAGCTTGACGCACAGCGACCATGAGGGCGTCCTAGATCAGTACACGTATTACTACGATCTCATGGGAAACAAGACCGGCATCGACAAGTTCCGGCGCGGGCTGGAGGCCGACAGCGGGCAGTTTGGCTACGGGTATGACGCTTTGGGGCGGCTGGCTGACGTGTCCAAAGACGGTACGCTGCTACGCACGTACGCTTACGATCCCTTTGGCAACCGCACCCGCATGGCCGAAGGCGGGGGACAGACCTCATATTCATTCAACGCGCTTAATCAACTTCTACGCGTTGAAGCGGCAGATCTGACCCGTGAATACCAATATGACGCCCGGGGCAATGTGACCGGGGTGCTGGAAAATGGGCTGACTAAGCACACCTATGAATTCGGGGCGCTCAATAGGTTAGAGAAAGCGGCCAATACTGACGGACAGGTTTCGCTATATCAGTACAATGGATTTGGTCAGCGCGTGGGCAAACAGATTCCAGGAGGACTGGATCCAACGCAGGATATTAGCTATGTGTTAGATTTAAACAAGCAGTATCACAACCTGCTGCAGACCTACGACGGCGGAAAGACAAAGACTTACCTCTGGGACTTCAACGTGGTAGCCGAGAGCGGCGACGAGGGCGATAGGTTCTATCTACAAGATGAGTTAGGTAGCCCGTTACGCTTTGCCGGCGTTGATGGCAAACTTGTGGACAGCTATGCTTACGACGAGTTTGGAAATGACCTTACCGGGAATCAAAGTGTCGCACAGCCGTTTGGATATACAGGGTATCGTTATGACAATCTTGCGGAGACATATTTTGCCCAAGCTAGGGAGTATATGCCGGATGTGGGGAGGTTTGTCAGTGAGGATATGGTTCACAGTGATGTGAATTATTACATATACTGCAATGGCAATCCATTGAGATTCATCGATCGGAATGGTTTATGGAAAGAGGATGTACATAATGGTTTTAATAACACCGATAAATATGGCACATATTACTGGGCAAAAGGTATTGGATTTTCGCAGGATTTTTCGCAGCAATTGGCGTATTACAACGCTGCTACTGATAAGAACTTGGGGACTAATCCCTTTCCAATTGTGGGAGATCAATCATATCACTTTAATACAACGCCTTTCTATTCAGTAAATCAGATAGATACTAGGCAGCAACACGCTGATGAGAATTTACAAATAGCAATCGAATTGTGGAATCAGGGCCGCGAGGATGAAGCTTTACAAGTATTGGGAATGGGATTACATGCGTTGCAGGATATTGAAGCGCACGGAAATGCTGATGTTGACATAATAGCTGTTTTAGGCTTTTCACCCATCGCATATCTACTTTATGGCACTCGTGTTTATTCACATGTCACCCTAGCTAATATTGACGATACAAAATATGACTGGACGAATGAGGGAAGAACGAGCGTTAAGCTGTCTGAAACACATCAAAGGCTACGGGATACAGAAAAAGTTACAAAAGAGTATTTAACTGAATTTGCAGCCGCAACAGGGATAGAGCTCAGCCCCGAATTCCAACACACTGGTTGTAGTGGTCGTAGCCATAGCGGCAGTGGCGGCCGCTGGAAGCAAGCATTTCTTTCAAGATTATAGTAGTATATAATATTTGTGATTTCTAATTTTTATAAGTTAAGGATGTGAATTTTTGTGAAAAACCTCGTTGAATTCATTGCTGAGCCCAGAACTTGGTTTTTTGCTCTAGTTATAGTAGAAAACATTGTCATTGTGATACTTTTTAAAAAACGAGGAACGGGATCCATTGTTTCAGCCGGGAGGATACTGAGTTGTGTCGGTTTGTGCTTCGCTTCGTTTCCAATAACGTTTATTGCCTTTGCGCTATTATCAAACAACACCTATCGAACATCAAAAGTCGATTTTTCGCCTGTTTCTGAATTAAGTAGCAAACAAATTGATCGTTTTGAAGATGTTATTGACATTTTCCTGAACTATGACTTCATCACAAGATATACGATACAAGAAAATGAGAAAGATAGTGATAGTGATTTAAGCAAGGAATACAGGATTTCGTGGTGGCGGCTAGAACCATTTGAAATGTTGAACATAACTATAACCTTCTTTAGAGATGAGCAGGGCGCCATTGACGAGATTCAAGGCTATCGGGAAAGGGATGAAAGACATACTTATATCAAGAATGACAACAATACGGAGGCGGTATTGTTTGATTCTAGAATGTTGAAAAGTGCCAGCGCGTTTTATTTCCCTGACTCAGAGAGATATCTCAATAGCAGCATACGCATTGGGAATGCTGTTATTGGGTTAGGTGAACAGCCAAAATACTATAATCTTGATAAAAATGTTTCTACCAAGTTTATTAGGCTAATATGTGAATTAATGAGCAACTAGGGTATCATGCGGCCAAAAGTGTTTTGCGCATGGAAATATCACTATTTGGCCGGTATATCCGGCCTCAGGGTGTCTTCGGATCTTTTGGCCTCTCGCAAAGCGTTGAACGACCGGAAAAATAAACTGAATAAGCCGCATCAAGCAATCACGAAGTACACGTCAAGCGCTGAGGCGCTAATTTCCACAGCTACCCTTTTAAGATTATAGTAGTATAAAATATTTGTGATTTCTATTTTTTATAAGTTAAGGATGTGAATTTTTGTGAAAAACCTCGTTGAATTCATTGCTGAGCCTAGCACTTGGTTTACTGCTCTTGTTATAGTGGAAATCGTTTTAATGGTGATACTTTGCAAATATTGGGGAGTTGGTTCCTCTTTTTCACTAGGGAGGATGCTGGGTTGTATCGGTGTATGCCTATCTATGATTCCGGTAACTTTTCTTGCCTTTGTACTATTGTCCAACAACACATATAGAACATCAAAAGTCGATTTTTCACCTTTTTCTGAATTAAATAGCGAACAAATCGATCGTTTTGAAGATGCTATTGACATCTTCCTGAACTATGACTTTATAAAAAGCTATACAATAGATGAAAACGAGAAAGATAAAGATTTGCGCAAGACCTACAATATTTCGTGGTGTCGGCTAGAACCACATGAAGTGTTGAACATATCTATAAAGTTTTTTAGAGATGAGCAGGGCGCTATTAACAGGATTCATAGATATCGGAATAATGATAAAAGACATACTTATATCAAGAATGATAACAACACGGAGGCGGTATTGTTTGATTCCAGAATGATGAAAAGTGCTTGCTCGTTTTATTTCCCTGACTCAGGGAGATATCTCGACAGTAGCATACGTATTGGTAATGCTGTTATTGTGTTAAGTGAACATCCAAAATACTATAATCTTGACAAAAATGTTTCTAGTAAGTTTATTAGGCTTATATGTGAATTAATGAGCAACTAGAGTATCATGCGCCAAAAAGGGTTATATGGAATTAAACAAGTTACTTGAAACAAAATGATATGCGATTTGAAGAAAAAAGATAAAACTGGCTGGTAAACTGACACGTGCATAAACTGGAGATAAACATCCCGAAGCTGCAGGACACGGTGACCGAGTCCAGTAAGTCATAAAGAGGTAACTAACGATATGCAAGTTGGGAAAATAATAAATAGGATAGTCGTTCCGCCGCTAGCAAAAGTAGGTTTTCATAAAATCCCATCCGGGAAATCAAGCGAATGGATATTCGCCCAATCTAAAGAGGAATTTCAACACATGATTCAGATTCGGGCTGAAACAATACGATTTCCTTCAGGCCAGGAGTGCAAGTTAGCCGTTTCATTCCATTCTACCGCGCCAAATAGTGGATTTGGGGTGCGTCTTGCCAACATCCTGGAAAGCATTCCGCCAGAACTCAAGGATGATGTAAGATTTTTCGTGACAGATCAGCAAGTCGAAGAGTTTCTTGCCATTACAACCGAGGCTACTATTGAATCAGTCATCCCCATATTTGACTGCTTGGATCGTCCGATAATTGTTCCATCAAAGCAACTATATGAAGAGCTTTCCATAAACACCGAGCAACGAGCAATATCCTTTATGGAACATAATAGTCTATGTTTTGCAAATGACGTGAGTGGCTTAAAGAAGATGATACTAAAAACAGAGGAAATAATAAAAGCAGAGCAGTTTTCCCCACTTGAGGAAATCTCTGAATTGCTGCTAGATGCCACTGCATATGTTGGTGAGCTTGTTAGGAAACTACACGCGGGGCAATGGAGTTGGGATCCAAATTACGGACGCGTTTATTTGTTAACTAATGTTGGAGGCTATAAAAGTTGCATGTCAGGCGCCTTGGGAATAACTTTTAGCTATTGGGCTAGACCTGAAATATATAGCGGTAGCATAAGATCAGATTACAAAGAACTACTTCATAGGATGAACATCGAGAGTTACTACGAATAAACCATGTTTCACTGCTACTATTATAACCACAAAGCAGAACCATAATTTGTCCGGCAAACTCTTCACTTTGAAATGCCCTCCATATATCGTTTGAAAATCACAGCGGCTTCGGCTCGCGTTGGGGCGTCGATCGGAGCTATATTGTTTCCGGAGCGTCCTTCTATTAAACTTTCGGCTACAGCCCATTTCATCGCTATCAGCGCCCAATCGGATATTTCTGTCATGTCAGTGAATTCTGATAAATCAGTCGACGCGTTGACATCCAGTCCTTTATCTTTAGCGTAGCGATAAAGTATAACAACTATTTGTTCACGAGTAATTGTATCGTTAATACCAAAGTACCCATTACCGTAGCCAAGCACGATACCGTTTTGAGACGCCCACAAAATTGCGTCAGAATACCACTCGTCCTCGCTCACATCCAGGAATGGAATATCACCGCTTACTTCGGGTTCACCTTCCAATCGATACAGAATAGTAACTATCATCGCGCGGGTAAGAGTATTACTGGGGGAGAAGCTAATCGAACTTGTACCTTTCATCAATCCAGCCTCAGTAGCAAACTGAACTGCGTCATAGAACCAGTCTGTATCGCTTACATCGGTGTATGGGTTGTTCCAAGCGGCTACGAGCGGCGGGTTTTCGTCAGTTACTATATCATCGTTAGTTAAGACATCAATCGTAGACGTGGTTCTGATATATTCGGAACCTTTGTCAGAAACTGGCGCTAAAATGGTCCAGTTGGCAATAATATTGGCTTTATCATCCTTTGCGTCAACGATGCGATCACTTTTGAGTTCTGTATTGTTTAACCACCATCCTCTGAATACATTATTTCCATAACTTGTTGTTGGTATATTGTAGTTTGCGCCGACAATTTGCGTGTTATATTTCACAGTGTTAATAGCGCTTCCGCCCTGAGGGTCCCAACGAACAGTGATTATTTGCTCCCATTTGGCATATAGTGTTATGTTATCTGTTACTCTGTCGGTTTCGAAAACCCATTTGGCGGTGAGCGCTGCATCTTTGTACCAACCCAAAAAAGAATTACCTTGTATTTCTTGCACCTTTGGTTCCTCAACAAAACCAAGATGTCCCACTTCTTGCGGTTCTATTTCGGAGCCGTTATAATAAATAAATGTTACTGTAAATTTATATTGCGAGATGGTTAGATCATCTGATGTGATTGGCAGGTAGTTGTTGTCGCCCGCCATGGTGGCTCTTACCATTATATTGCCATCGCCTGTGATCGTTACCTTGCCATCGCTATCCACAATGCCGGAACCAGAAACTACTTCAAAGGTTACGACGCCGCTTGTTGAACCTCCCGTCACATAAAGCTGGAAAGGAGGGGCGCCAGATACCAGTTTGATAGCCAGATCGACCTGTTGCGCCTTATCTATCACAATGGTTTGCTGCTCTGAAGTTACAGCTTCGTATTTTTCATCAGCGGCTTTAGTTGCAGTCACTATGATAACGCCTGCTCCACCAATGGTTACTATGCCATTGGAGGTCACAGTGGCTTGCCCTGTCACCAGTGTGTATGTTACCGCGCCAGTGCCACTACCGCCTATAGTAGTCAATTGAAAATCCATGTCGCCATATTTCTTGCCTGTTATGGCGTTCACTTCAAGTGAAGCTTGCTGTCCCTTGTTGATAGTAATGGTATATTTTGCGTCTGCGTTCGCACCTGAAACAGTGTCAATAGCAGTAACAGAAAAATCGTGTGCGAAAACGGCTGCAATTGGGACGCCGGAGATTACCCCCTGTGATGATAGAGTAAGCCCTTCCGGGACTTCATCGGAAGAATACTGGTATGATCCACTACCGCCTGTCGCCGCCATTACGTTTGCGCTGTATGCTATGCCCGCTGTACCGTCTGAAAGAGTTTGGTTGCCAAATGTCAATGGCGCTGGGGCAAACACAGCATTTATTATCACGTTTGCGCTTCCCATAACGAAAGACGCATTCGACGCAGATGTTTGGTTCGTGATGGTTACGCCACCGCCAATCACTTCCCATTTGCTGAAAGCGAACCCGGCTTTCGCTGTAACCATGGGAAGACTGACTGTTGCGCCCTGTATCACCGCTGGGGGATTGGTTACCGTACCCTCGTTGGGGGCTGTGTTGTTTACCTGTGGAACCGATACAGTCGTTGTATATAGCTGAGCATACTGCGCAGTGATTGTGAGATTCCTGGTTATGTTGTTAAAACTCTTATCCCAGGTCACCATATATCCCTCTCTTACTGGCAGGTTTGGAGCTGTCGCCGAACCTCCATGTGAGACTTTTCTCTGTATTTTGAGTATAGCTTTATTTTGACTGTCCACAAATGTAACATTATGATATGGCGCGTGAACGCTACCGCTCATACTTGGGACTTCCATTGGCGTATAGTGACTATTAGGATATGTTCCATCGCCCAATTGACCATCATCGTTCCTTCCGCTTACCCATAGAGAATTTGAGGTAGTATGAATCATGGTGTGATAACCACCTGCCGAGGCTATAGCTACACCGTCCATAACCCTAATTGGGCTAAGCACATTATTTCCGCTTCCGCCATTCCCTATTTGTCCGTAATTATTTCTTCCCCACGCCCAAAGGGAACCGTCGGATTTAACAGCTACGGTGTGTTGATTTGTTGAGACAGAATCCACGTTATCCATGATTTTTACTGGTGTTTGGCTATCTATGGTATTCCCATTCCCCAATTGTCCAGAATCATTTTTGCCCCACATATAGAGGGAACCATCGGTTGTGATAACTGCGGTTGTACGGTTCGCCGAAATGTAAGTTACGTTCTTGTTAATATACGCGTTGTTGATTTCCACCCAACTGTTCCGGTCTGTCATATCGCCAGTTCCCAATTGACCGTACTTGTTCTGTCCACGAGCCCAGAGAGAAAAATCAGTTTTAATGATAAAGCTGTTGTCTTCACCTGCCGCAACAAATAGTACATTACTCATAATCATCTTTGGCGTTGTGATATCAGATGTTTTTCTTGTATTTATTTGGTCAGTGTCAAAAAAATCAAGTTCATTGGCGCCCCATTCATAGAGATCGCCACTAGTTGTAATTGCCATCGTTCGGAAGTCAGAACATGAAACGAAGGCCACGTTATCCATAACTTTATATGGAGCGCTTACAGCAAGCTTTTCATTGCCATCAGCAGGGCATACTTGCCTTCGGTTATTCAATCCCCAAACGTACAGGGAGCCGTCTTCTGTAATAGCGGCAGTATGAGCGCCACCTGCTGAGACAGAAATTACTCTTTTATTTTCAAGACTAATCATCAACGGGGTTGTTTGCCTGTAATTAATTCCAACTAGGTTGTTCCCTATTTGTCCGTGGGTGTTACTTCCCCACATGTATAGCGAACCGTTAGTTGTGATTGCCGCGCTGTGCCATGAACCGGCGCTGATTGTCGCAAAATCCTCTCGCTTGGCAAAAGCAGTTTGTTTCATAGCCAACAAAAACGCAACAAAGAGAGTCAGAATCAGCATGAAAGATGTTAGTTTTCTCCTAATTTGTCTTTTCATTTTTCGCATTCCCTTTCCCACTAATTGATATAGTTTATTCGCTAGTCCAACGTATGTCTGTCAACTCAATGGCTTTTGTCTATATCCCCAGTTCGAATTCATCCAGGAGGTTTGCGCCTTTGTCTAGGGCTTCCAGATATCGCCTGATGATCATCGCAACTTCTGCGCGGGTTGCGGAATCCCTTGGGACAAGTGCTGTTGGTGTCCGCCCTTGAATAATCCCAAAAGCTACAGCCCACTTCATAGCTTCCAGCGCCCATTCGCCAATGTCGTCTATATCAGTGAAATTTAACAGCTCAGACGACGCGCTGATATCAAATTCCTTTAAAGCGGCATAACGGTAGAGAATGGTTACAAACTCTTCTCTGGTAACATTATCATTCCAGCCAAAACTGCCATTGGCATACCCATAAACAATACCATTCTCAGCAGCCCAAATAACCGCTTCGGTATACCATTGCCCGCTCTGAATATCCGGGAATCGAACACTGCTTGAAACAAGCGGCTGGTTTTCAAGCCTGTAGAGGATGGTCACCATCATTGCGCGCGTCATAGCTGTGTTGGGAGAGAATATGTTAGCGGCTGTACCTTTCATCAAATTTCTTGTTGAGATAAACCTGACCGTATCGTAGAACCAATCGTTGTCATTTACATCAATGTATGGGTTTTCCCAGCCGTCTGCCTTTGTTGGATTATCCGGAATTGTTTTTGCCGCAGGTGGAGTTGGATCAGGAGGATCTCTAGGAGGTGTATCCTTTGGAGGGGGGATTACTGTGGACAGAAGAGTATAGTTCTGCGCTGCTTTTGTCATATTTGTACTGCTTGGATCGCGGTTACTGCGGAATTCCGCTGCAATTGTGTGGATACCTGTTCCGAAGTTAATGAACGTTTTAGCGCGAATTGTAATTACTGTACTACCTTCCTTAGCGTCATAATCCTGATCTATTAACATTTCCATTCCATCAATGAAGAACTTCATGAATTCGTTGTAGGTTTCTTCACCAATTATAGTAAATATCTGATTACTTGGAAAGGTTATTATACTCGGAATGGGTGTGATGGGTATGATGCTATAATCATTATTATTTAAGACGTTAGTGTCAGTGTTTTTCAAAACTTTAAGCGTAAATGTCCCTTCTGATGGAGAAAATATACTGTCGCCGTAATCAACTCTTACGGAAAAAGTAAACTTGCCACATTCTGTAGGCACACCGTAAATTTCACCAGTTGGTAACAGATTTACGCCATCTGGAAGTCGTTCGCTTTCCTTTTCAACAAGTTCAAATGTGACTTTGTTCCAGGTATATTTGTTGCTTGTTCTAAGCAAAGCGGAATAGGGTACGAATTTGACTGCTTCAGGTACAGTTTCAGTTATTAACCCAGGGTTACCGGAAAGACCGGAAAGATAGATAACCAAGGGTTCCTGACCTTCCGCTGTGATGGTCAGTGTACCAGTTATATCGCCAGTACCGTCAGGGAGCAATCTGATTTTTGCCACATTTGCCAGTTCACCGTTTGGAGTTCCCTCGTGGGATGTCTCAGTGAACGGTGCAAGTGTATTGTTTCCAGCGCCGCCCACAGTCCAGTAATCATCCAGCTTGA
The DNA here is from genome assembly GCA_009776445.1 of Oscillospiraceae bacterium. Classification (GTDB taxonomy): domain Bacteria; phylum Bacillota; class Clostridia; order Oscillospirales; family Oscillospiraceae; genus WRMH01. The sequence goes on from WRNV01000028.1 coordinate 16,089, forward strand.
CATTTGTGGCGTCTAATTTAACACATATGCCGTTCAGCGGTTCGTCGCCAATGTTCGCGATAAAAATATCGTGCATGTTTTCATATAAAGCATCCAGAAATACCTCTCGTTTTTCAGGGTTAAAGTCCTCTTGGTCATTCTCTTCACTGAAAGAGTAAACGGGACCGTTAACAAACAGCTTTGAACCTCCAAAATGCTTTTTAACAAAAGACACTGAATAATTGCGAACGATTTCTTCGTTTGACGCGATAGCAGTATACAAAACCGAACCTCCAGAGAAATTTTGTGGAGAACTTCCATTACGCTGCTCTTCAGCCGCCTCTTCATTTGAGCCGGCAAAGATTTTCACTCTTGGATCATTCCAAAATGTTGGGGCTAATGAAGTAAGACTGTCTTCTTCGTCAAGTTCGTCAAGAATTAGCAGCGTCTGATATCCCATACTGTAGAGGCTGTCATGAAGGAAGGGAACAGTGTAGGTGTCCAGTCCAACCGCGCCGGTCATCCGAAAATACGTGTCATCAGAACGAATATCAGGTCTGTCAGGATTGACGCTTCTGTAGATTCCGTCGATAGCTTTTACATTGACTTGATAAATACGCCCATCGACCAAAAAGATCGTGAAATCCACGCCATTACCACTATAATTCCCCAAGTAGCCGGCATTATAATCTTTGGCATTATCAGGGAATAAATCGTCTTTAATGTCACGGGTGTTTTCTGCGGATTCCAGCGAATCATAGAGTCCCACAACTGCTTTGAGTATTCTGGAATGATCAGTTAACCCCTCATGAAGATATTCCAATGCAAAGTAGTATTCCCCACTAGCTGGGTATTCCCTGTATAGTGTGTAGGAAACTGTCGTATATATAACAGAATCGCGCTGTTCTGGTTCAGAAGGGCTATGATTGGAATACACAACCTGTCGTTGTGAAGACTGATCATATAATCCGTAATCATAATATATGCCGTTATTTGATGAGGAAAAGTGCACTTCAAATTGATCAAGGCAAATTATAGCAGCATCTTTTTTAAAAACTATAGTGAATTTTTGCGGTTCACCCCAGTCGCTAAAATCCGCTTTCCATCCCCTACCAGATTCATTCAATATGTCATCTGATATTTCTTTTCCCGCAGCCGCAGCAGTTTCAAGTCCACTTTCACTCCATTGTCCACTATAAACAAGAAGATCGTATGTAGCGCTGAAAGCCTCGTTGAGCGAAAGATATAGGATGAACTCGCTTTCAGGCGTATAGGTGGAAGGAATGTGCAAATTGTAAACCAAATTATTATTGTCTTTATCAAAGTTATATTCAACTTGTGCGTTAACTCTTTCCCGATCCGATTCTGTATACACACTAAAATTGTAAAAATCAGCGCGGGAACTTGTTTCCACGCTGACAATATATCTCTTGTTATTTGGATCGAGCTGATTTGCGGTACCCACAATTAATTCTAACTCAAATGAAGTCTTCCGATTATTTCCTTCTGGGGACAGATCTATGGTATCTGTCTGCTTGGCAATTTCGAATCTGTCATCATCGCTGCCGCTTGACCTCTTAATCCAAACCACCGCAGCTTCGTCTTCGGCGATTTGATCCTGGGAGAGTTCACTCAGCACTGTGTAAAATTTGACCTCCCTTAATGACGCGGGTGGATAGCTTTTCAAATCTAACGTAACGTAAGTCTCTTGTAGCGGAAGAAGGGATTGCGGTCTAATTCCTGGAGTGGGCAGAAAGACTTTTGGCTCTTGTTTTGCCGCAACATATTCATCACCGATGGTGACGCCAATTTGTGACAGGCTTGGTTTATCTCCTGCCATGGATGATACAGTGAAGGTATGACCGCCAACAGTGACTGCGCTATCAGGTGTTTCAAACCGCTCTACGGTTGTCACGCCATCTACTTGGAACTGCGCTTCGTAGGGAAAGAACGCGTTGTTTTCCAACCGGATGTTATAATTTCCGTCTGCGTCAAACAGCTTTTGGGTTGCGGTTTCCTCTCCTGTAGTGCCCACAACAATCTCTTGTGTCCCAAGGTTATAAATAACAAAAGACGCCAAATTGTCATTAGCTATCGCCAATGGCAAAGCCGGGGTAACCAACAGTAATACGCACAGGAGCAAAGGTAGAATTCGTCTAGCAGTTTTATTAAGCATTTTTTTCCTCCTATTTTTTGAAAATATCGCAGGTATCACTTGTCTGTACCCTGCGTTGAAAGTTCTTTATGCGCTATATTAATCAGTTCATCTATATAATAAATGCGGCTATGCCACAGATTTCCTGTTTTGTTGTCAAAAATGAGAGTTCCTTCGATTTCGTCGATATCTGTGAGCTGCGGTAAAACAGCCAATATTTGGCATTCAGCCTCGTCTAGTAACTGACCGTAACGGTCGCCGTCAGCGGTGATATATTCGCTAATGAGATAGCCGCTTACATGGGAAAAATAAGTTAGGTACGCCTCCTTTTCGAGTTCGCGTATTTTTTGGCCTGTTTTGATATTATAGGCGACTGGAGTACCGTGTCCGTATATTTGGGAGATTACAGCCACATTCCCGGCAAAAAAGGCTGCGCAATCGCCGGGAGCGTCCACGTCAAACAGTTTTTTCCCTTCCCCATTATACACCGCCCCATTGTTTCCGCTAGGTTCGTTCCCAACAGCAAACAGATAGCTGCCGTTAATATGAGCTGCGCCCAGCAGTTTTCGGCCATTCAAGAAAGTTTCGTCAACAACCATTCCACAATACGCCGCAAAATCACCTACAGCAGAAAAAGTTTCCAAAGTAGTCCCTGTATCCAAATCTACCAGTTTCATTGTCCCGTCTTTTTCGAAGATGCTTATTCCATAAGGCGCGTAAAAGACGGAGGATAGGCCTGTTTTTTCATACAGCAGCTTACCGTCATCCCCAGAGTAAATGCGTAGCGCATCTTTGGCAATACGCTCATCATCCCAGTAAATAACTGCGAGATTTCCGCTCAACTTGCTATACTGCTGATCATACACCCGCTCGGCGTCGGGGATAATGGTTTCAGTTAAAAGTACTCCATTGCTGTCGTATAACTGAAAATGATCGAAAGCAAATAGCATGACCCGAGTACCCGCTGCGTTGATACGCGCCTCATCATGAGTAAAGGCGGGATCATAAGAAAACACGTGTGAGTTAGCGTGGTTTTCATACCGCATAACACGTATTAGCGGAGAGTTCCGGTTACCAACAATAGCTGTATCCCCCTTAATACAGAGGAAATCACAGGAATATTTGCCGCTGGAACCAGACAGCCGCTCTGCGTTCTTAAAAAAGTGATATTGTTCATCTTCGGTTGAGACAAGCGCGTTATTTTCATCGCAATCAAAAGCACGGACATATTTGTCAGTGAAGGCAACTTCTTGTTGTTCCCCAGTTTCCAAATTGACGCGGACTACAGTATCTCTATATGAAACAAAGACGCCGGATTCGTTAGTTAGTACGCCTATTTTACTGGGCAATTCAAAAGCGGCTGTTTGCTCTAGCGCATCCATATCAATGGCGGCAAAAAGTGAGTTGTCAGTCGCAGTGGCTGAAAAAGCGAAATAGTTCCCGGAGAAACCGCCTTCAAAATGGAAATACTCTGATTCGTCCAAGATTTCTGCATCCCGCTTACCATTTCTAAGATCAAATATTGACAATGACCCGTCCACGAAGCTGACTGCTAAAAGGCTTCCATCTCCGTTTAGGGCAAATAGGTTGTCTTGGGGGTTGGCGAAACCGTCATTAAAAGCGACACGCTGATATCTGTCCCCAAATGGGATTATCTCTTTCTTAATTCCATCTTTGCTATAGACGACCGCCTGATTTTGATCCTTAAAAACGGAGGCAATGGTGTTGCCATCAGCGGCTAAGGCAATGGCGGTGGTAGGATCTCCAGTCCATAATATTTGTTTTTTGTTTATGTCATAAACGCTGAGGCCGCCTTCTCCCGCATAAACCAAGGTGCTGTTATCCATGAAAAGCACTTCAGCCAATGATGAATTTATTGAGGGTAAAATGGCAAGGATTTCTCCCGTTTCGATGTCAAAAACTTTTAGGGAGACTTTCGTTTCAAAAGAGTACATAGCGGCGACGGTATTTCCGTCTGGTGAGAGCGCAATGGTGAACGGCGCCGACGGAAGTTCGATTGTTCGCAATGGCTTAAATCCGACGGTCAGATCGTAAATACCCAGCGCATTAGTCAAAGCTTTTTGCGCTTGCGGCGTATATGGAGGGATAAAAATATTGTCTTGCGNAGGTAGCGCCTCTAGCGCAAGAGATAAAGCGCGCTGTACGTCGCCTCCGCTCANCGCTTTAGTCGATTCCTCCGCCAGGACAATGGATTGTTTGGTACGTTCCATGCGTCTTAACCCTGTGAATACTGTGAATGCCCCTAATAGTAGAAACACCGACGCTATAATTGCGGTTACTCCTCGCAAACGCCTGTATCTTCGGGACCGAGGGTCGTTTCTATGTATATGCATAAATGCCGCTAGCATCTTATCGGCAGTTTGAAAACGCAAATTCTTATCAGGCGACATCGCTTTATTAATGATAGCAGCCAAACCTAAAGGGCAGTCTTCGACGGTTAAGGGTATGACATCGGAGGCATATCGTGCGGGACGGCGACCCGTCAGAAGATGATAGAGCGTCGCGGCCAGTCCGTATATATCAGAGCGAGCGTCTAACACAATCGGGTTGTCGCCACCATGGGAATCAACTGTTTCCGCAGTATTTGCCGTCTCAGATACCGACGATGACTTTCGCTTTTTCGACGCGCTGCTGGATGAATAACCCTTTCCATAATGTTCTGGAGAAGCGTATCCCTGGCTGCGACCGACCGAGACCGCGCCATCTTCGCCCAATGCAAGGGCGATATTGAAGTCAATCAGCTTAACGTCGCCTTGCGGCGTGAGCATGATATTCGCGGGCTTAATATCGCTGTGTAGAATGCCGTACGGCGGTCGAGTGTGTAAGTAAACCAATGCCTCTAATAACTGTTTAGCCCACCCCACTATTTGCTGTGACGAGAACCGTTCACCTCTATCCAGCGCTTTATCGAGACTCTCCCCTTCAATAAAATCCATCACCGTATATACGTTTTCGTTTTCAATGACAAAATCGTAGATTTGCGGAATATTTGAATGGCTCAGGTTTTTCAAAGTTTCCGCTTCTCGCCTGAGCGATGACATTGCGCCCTGTGACAACGTCCGTCGATCTGTTTTTAATACAACATTTTTATCTAAACGCAAATGCCGCCCTAAATAAATGGTTCCGCCACCGCCTGAACCAAGCTGCCGCGATATTTCATATAGCGAGGCTATCATTTCCATAATTGTTTCCCAACTGGGTTTAAACTATGGCTTTTTAAGCCATGGTCTTTTTATTTCCCTCAAAAACGTATTCCACGCCCGCGTTTCCGAATGAAACTTGATCTCCGTGCCTAAGCGGGAATGGTTTGCCAGGTATTATGCTGTTCCCATTAACAAAAGTACCTGCCCGTGAATTTAAGTCCGTAATCGAATATCCGTATGCAACACGCTCAACAGCGGCTTGGCGGCGGCTCACAGTTTTGGTAGTTTTTTCAAACTCAAAATCGCACTGTTTTCGTCCAATGTTGACATCAAACCTGCCAATGACATATGGTTGGCCTTCCTTGAGTACGAGTGGGATCAGCTCTGGTAGGCCGGGAAGGCCAATGAGCCGTAAATACGCGTCCGCTTGCGCGCATAACTCTGTGTCGCGTGATGCGGGGAGTACATCGGTAATTACTTGTTCATACTCAACGACATAAGCCGCAGTGAGCTGAGCTCTATTTCGAAAGCCTGTTTTTTCATAAATAGATGTGACGTGGTTTTTGATTGTGCCTTCAGATATATATAGCGTCTTCGCAATGAACTCGCTACTCAACCCTTTTGCTATCAACCCACAGATTTCAAGTTCCCGTTTAGTAAGATCTCGACTGAAATTTGGCTTTTCACTCGGTATACTTCTTTTTTTCATCTTACCACCACCAAGCAACTGTATTATAAAACGGACATTTAAAATAATCAATAATACTTACAAAATATCCTCTAAAATTCCAGAAAAATGTGAAAAAGGTCATGGAAAAATAGGAAAAACACCGCATAGGAAGTACTCTTAATAAAATGTATAGTAATGTATAGCCATTTCCTGAGTTTTCAGAAGACAGGGTCAATAAGCAAAAGAGAAAGAAGGGAGGGGCGCATAAGGAAAAGAAAGGGACAGGGAAAAAGGAAGGAAGTGTATGTTTATAAAAGTGACGCTATTATACGCGCTAAAACCAGTAAAGAAGTCAATTAAAGTATAGGAGGTACCATAATGAAAAAGTTCATTTCCTTGTTATTAGCTTGCATCCTCGCTTTGGCAGCGACAATAACCCCAAATAGTTGGGCGACGCCCAATGAAACAAATGGATTCTCGGATGAAGGCATCACACAGGCATCCAATCCGGAGACAAAAAAGGAAATTGATGATGTCCTGGAAATATCCGATGAGACTGATTGGGATTCGTATGACTTGACGGATGTATTCTCAGGAGAAGACATCTGCCAAGAATCCGGCCCGGAGACAGAATTTGAAATGGTTGAGAGTATCGAAGAGACGCCAGGCTTGAAAACTTTTGCGCTCAGCAGTTATTTATTTACTGTTGGTTCCTGGAATTTAAGGGGCAGTACAGATTATTCTTCCATTGGAGCATTGCTTAATAAGCAAACTCCCACTCTAGTTGGTTTGCAATATGTGGCGAACAGCACATTGCTAAATAATATCCGGATAGCGGCTGGGATGCTAGATTCCCAATATTTAGCAACAACGTCAAACCAGGGTATGGGCGTGTTATTTAACTTAACGCGGGTTTCTAGTTCTTCGTATGACTTGCCAAACGCCAACAACTGGGAAGCAAGAAAGCTACAAAAGCTAGTCCTGAGTTTATCCGATGGACAATTGTTATCACTCTATAATACGCATCTTGATCATCATGTTAACAGAAACCTGCTGACAAATCAGATGACATTTATTGCAAATCAAATGGTAAATGACACAAACCCCTACAAAGTCTTAACCGGATGTTTTAATACCGGCACGCTTACGGATCTATGGTCGATTTTCACAAACAAAGGGCTTGTCACAACAAATGGTACAAGCGCTATCAACATAGTTGTTTCTCCAAATATTAAAATTATTAGTACACGGTCTGTTGAGACTTCTTTGTCATCCATAAATCCAATTTTCGCGACCCTTGAAATCAGCAATGTCACTGGTGTTGCCGTCTTGCCAACAAGCGTTACGCTAAAACCAGGAGAAACCAGACAGCTCTCGGCAACCGTTCTACCATCAAGCGCCTTAAACCAGAATGTGACATGGAAGAGCAGCAACCCATCTGTGGCTAGTATAAGTGCAAATGGTTTAAATTGCTTAGTATCCGCTGTCGGTTCAGGGACGGCAAAGATTACTGTCACAACCGAAGAGGGAGGCTATACAGCCTCCTGTGATGTAACAGTAGGTAATATTACCTGGGATGCTGACGGTGGTAGCGTGTCTCCATTGATTTCGTCACTGACGGCAGGCGGCTCTTTTGGGACAACGCCCACGCCTAGCAGGGCTGGTTATATTTTTGGCGGATGGTATACAGGCAAAAATGGAACAGGCGCGCCAATCACAAAGGCTACTCTCGTCCCTATGGTATCCACCACATACTATGCCTATTGGACGCCGACTGATTGTGTAAATATAATATGGGAAGCTGATAACGGCGCGACTCCAGTTAGTATGGCAATGATCATTGGTGAGAATATTAATGATCTGCCACCTACGCCGGAACGGAGCGGTTGTTCGTTTAGTGGTTGGTACTCTGACAGGTTCGGCAATGGAGAAAGGATATACTCAGACTCGCCCACGCCATCAACGTACGCCATCTATTACGCTAAATGGACAGTCGTTGTTGCTTTTGACGCAAGTCCAGTTGCGGCGTCGCCTGAACGGATGGCAATGACGGCGGGTATGCCGTTTGTAGATTTGCCTACTCCGGAAAGAGACGGTTATTTCTTTAGTGGATGGTTCAGTGGCGCTGGTGGTACAGGCGCTCAGATTCTTCCGTCCTCTATTGTGGCAACCAGCGCTGTTTATTACGCAAAATGGACGTTGATCGTTTATGTATCAATTACGTGGGACGCTGACGGAGGTACTGCAACGCCGGTAAGCCAAACAAAAATAGCCGGGATGCCAATGGGGGAACCGCCTGTTGCCATACGTTCCGGATGCACTTTTGCCGGGTGGTATACAGGAAAGAACGGCATTGGAACTCAAATCACCGCCACTACTACGGCGCCGGGCACCGATACTAGGTATTACGCCAAGTGGACGGCTACAGTTACATGGAATGCCAATGGCGGCAGTACACCGGCTACCTGGACTGCTAAAACAGTAGATGTCGCGCTGGGTCAGCAAATGCCTACTACAACTAGATCTGGATATGATTTCAAGGGATGGTATATCGGCAATAACGGTACAGGCGAATTAGTCACTCAAAACACGGTATTGAAAGGCAATGCTATATATTATGCCTATTGGGCGCAAAACAACTCGACTTTGCGTATTGAGGGGAATAATACGCCAGGTACTTTGGCGCCAGGACAGTCTTTTTCTATTAGTGGGACAATCAATTCTAACTATATAATCAACAGTGTCAGAGTTTCGGTTTATAACATAAATGGTGTTGAGGAAATTTACGCGAGCGCTACACCCAATTCGACGTCATATAGTATTAAAACAATCGACAGTTCAATAAAATTCGGCCAACTCTCGTCAGGCGACAAGATATATGTAATCACTGTAAAAGACTCGTCCATGAGTACAGCGAAGACATTGGTATATAGCTCATTTACGGTTCAACAGGCAACAACAACAGGCGCTAATCTTGCCGCAGTTACCATGGGCATTGGGTATATTAATCAAGGTAGCTCCAAGTACACCAAGGTATGGAAAGTGAAAGAAGGTTCTAAAACACTCAAAGCATGTGGATGTAATATGTGCAGTGTTACTATGTGCGTCAATTTCATAAGAAAAACAAATTATTCGCCAGAAACACTATTCGATGACGCCATTAATAAGTATAAGTTGGTATACAATGGTAATGGCTCGTGGGGGCCAACCCCCGTAAGAAACATGGCTATTAACTATAGTCTGAATCCGCAAGCATGGAAGACAGATATAAATCAAGTAATAACAGCCTTGAGAAATAATATTCCTGTTATTCAAAATGTACAAAAATGGGACGGCAGGTATATGAATGGACATTATATAGTTCTTGGAGGCCATAAACGTGAAAATGGGGTCGATATGTTTTTAGTTTTCGATCCTGGTAGAGCAGCCAATAGTTATGATGCAGCAAAACCAAAACAAGGTTGGTATTCGGCAAGCACAATTAAAAGCATACTGAAGTATGGGTACTTGATTTGCCAATAACAAACTGGTATTTAAAGTCATGCCTGAATTCCTGATAGGTAAAATCTATAAGTCACTAGCATATAATATAGGAGGTTTAATTATGAAAGAGACAAAAAGAAAACTAAGAAAAAGCATTATTATATCTGTTTCATGTGTGGTATTGCTCTGTTTGCTTGATTATTCCAGCGTGCTTTCCTATGCTGAGGAACTATTCGCTGTAGGGGTGGAAGCTATGGTTGACAGCAAAAACATGGAAGAAATGCCTATTTCCAATGCAATAGGACTTTCAGAAGGGGATTTCAATGCTCAGAATGTTGATGCGGAAGATGAGCATCCTTCATATAGCGAAGATAGTGCCTTTATCGGAATGGTTATTGAATATAACGCGGATGAATTGTACTACATACCAGAATTTGCCGATGTTGATTATGGTATGGAAACATATTTGACTGCTCATGTGTATTATTCGGGAGGATTGTACTATGTCCCAGATCCGTTTTCAGTTACATGGAGATCGAACGATGAGAAAGTGTTTTGGGTTGATGATGGCGGTATTCTTTACCCAACAGGTATTGGGACAGCAAATCTGACCGCTGAGTATACTAATCCTACGACTGAGGAATACTTTACCATAACACAGGCAATAACTATCCATGAAGGGAGCATTGTAGAGTTAGTGTCGGATGAGGACAACATTACAACGTTTTTGGGCATAGACCAGTATACGCCAGTATACGCACAATCCTCAAACGGATTCTACTACGATATAACATATAGTGAAGAACTGAATACTGCATTTACCGACCCTAATGTTGCGAATTATTGTGAGGGTGTACTTGAACCAAAAGCATCAGGTAAAACAACATTGATTGCAACGATGTTTGGTTTTTCAACAGAAATTGAAGTTAGCGTTGTCAATCCGGAAAAGCTCGCAATCGCGGCTTCGGAAGATTCATTGATAGTCTATATGGATATGCTGGAGTACGTTAGTATTGTGGCCAGTTCCAGCGGTTGTTCAGTAGATGTAACAGAATATACAAGTTGGGATGTGCTAAATCCAAGTGTCGTTGAGGTAGTGGATGGTTATGTCTATGGAATGAACTTTGGGAGTACAACCATCACAGCATCATATGGCGGTGAATCATTGTCTATTCCTGTGGAAGTGGTTCCATACCCACTCGGAGTTAAAGTCGGTGGTAAAGTCAGGTCATACAATCCAAATGATGATACGAGATTGCAACTTATGCTAGGAGATGAGCTGATTCAAGAGATTTATATCCCGGAAGAAGACGGCTCAGGGCAGATCAATCAAGAGTTCGCGTTTGAAGGCATTCAACCCGGTACATACACCTTGGTTGTTTCAAAGAAAGGACACACAACCTTCACCGCGCGCAACATAGTCGTCGGCGAGAATGATGTTGATCTGACGCAAGATCCCCGTGAAGATGTACGCTTGATTTCCCTGAAGTACGGTGATATCAAAGGAGACGGAGTGCTTGATGACGCCGGCACAAGTAATGATATTAAGAACGGAAGTGTAGATGCATCAATTATCTCACAGCAACCTTCAGAGAGTGAACCCACAAGCAACCCAGAAGGCGCCGAAACTATCGTTGACAAAGAATTACCGCGGGCAGGGAAATGGATCAACCCATATGTTGATGTAAACGATGCCGACTGGTTCTACAACGCGGTCAGGTTTGTCTCTGAGAACAATCTGATGAACGGTACCGCCGCCGACAGATTCTCCCCCAATATTGCCATGACACGCGCTATGATAGTAACAATCCTATATCGCCTTGAGGGGCAACCGGCCGTTACAGGCAGTATTCCTTTCCCAGATGTCCAACAAGGACAATGGTATACAGACGCAGTGATTTGGGCAACTGGGAACGATGTTGTATATGGTTATACCGACGGCACCTTTGGGTGGGCTGAGGTTGTTACCCGCGAAGAACTTGTAACTATTCTCTACCGCTATAGTATCAAAAAAGAGTTTAATATCAGCGCCTCTGCTGATCTGTCAATCTTCACCGATATGAAAGACATTGGAGACTGGGCGCTCGATGCCATGAAATGGGCTGTCGCTGTAGGGGTCATTCAAGGGCGGACACAGACAACAATAGTTCCCAGAGATTCTGCGACCCGAGCTGAGGTTGCTATGATTTTCAAGCGTTATCTTGATTATCGAACAATACCTTGAAGAATTCTATTTTGAAATATAGCAACACAAACATCCATCTCGTATCGCTGTGGTAATCAGCGGGAGTTCACACACACTCCCGCTGATTACCCAAGCCAACTATTCTTGCTCATGTCTACGCGCCCGTCGGGAAGGAACGTCACGCCTTCATCTTTGAGCATCGCCCGCCGCTTTTCAGCGAATACCCCGCCGGCGATAGAGCCGTCAGACATGACGACACGTTGCCAAGGTAGATTCTCCGGACAGCAACGCATAGCTCGCCCGACCTGACGCGCCGCGCGTGGATACCCCAGCAAACGCGCAATCTGCCCGTATGAAATTACTTGCCCTTTCGGTATTTGCGCCAATATAGCATAAACCTGCTCAAAAAACCGATCCATTGTAACGCTTACCCTTCAATTATGGTAACTGCTCCAACCAGGTTGAGCCAACTAAACAAAAATCAATCAAGATACCCTCGTATGTGTTTTTGACTAACTTTCTGGAAAGTACACCGTTTTTTGTATTTTCGTTTTTCCTATCACTTCCAAGCCAGAAGTATATCATAAAGTGAGCGAATAAACACGAAAAACGCTTTTTAAATGCTATAGTAGAATTGCCATAGTGACTTTAAAATATATTCCGCTCAGAAAATAAATTCCATTTTATTCCAACTATTCTATAAACATAATGGAATTTATTAAAGCCGTTCATACTGAAACAGCGCAAACTGACGCCAATGGCGGCTTAATAAGAGTAACCGAACAATTATTGCCCACAGAGGTAGATTTAAGGTATTATATTCAAGTTACGAATGGATCGATACGAGGAGAAGCAGCAGTGAATAAATAATAAAACACATACTTGTATTGATCTGTTCCGTTTTGTGCCTGTTTCTGATTGCTGGGATATTCTATTATTATCTACCAGCAACATATACAAGAATTGGAGAACTGATAAATGGATAAACTGGAGATAAACATCCCAAAACTACAGGACACGGTGGCCGAGTCCGGCAAGATGGTCACAGACGCTAAGGAGATCGGGAAATCAATATCAGAAACAAACAAAAAGCTCACCTCAACCGGGACATGGCAGGGCGACGGCGCCAATGCGTATAATGGCAAAAGCGGCCAGTGGAACAAGAATTACAAAGCGCATGAAAATACGGCTGCCAAAATGAAAGACGCAACGAAAACCGTTTTGTCGCAAGCCGAGGACTTAAACCGCCAAGCCCTGGGATTTGCCGGAATCGTGGGGGGATCCTCAGGCGGCGGGCCGAAGAATATCCTCACATATGAGCCGAACGCGAAAACAGGCGCCGTGGGCGCGTGCGACAAGGCCATCGCTCAAATCGATTCGCAGCTAACCCAGGTGAAAAAAGCGGAAAACTCTTTGGCCGGGGTATCCGGGCTCAGGGTATCTTCGGATCTTTCGGCGTATCGCAAAGCGTTGAACGACCGAAAAAACAAACTGAACAAGCTGCGGCAAGCAATCACGAAGTACGCCTCAAGCGCTGAGGCGCTAGTTTCCACAGCAACCCGCGTGTTCGGGGGCATCAGCCTGCCCGAAGGCGCCATAGCTACGCTTAAATCCTGGG
>WRNV01000029.1 GCA_009776445.1 Oscillospiraceae bacterium
TTGTTCTTATTCGTCAAAAAATACACATAGGCGTTTTCTTTCATATACCAATCCTTCACGAGATTGCGGGTCAAGCCCGCAATGACGGGAGTGTAGAGTATACAGTTGGCGTCAAGTGCATACCCAGGTAATTCTAATTACAGCTCCTTAGCCTCCTTGTGGTTTTTCATTAGGGCTGATATGTAATGCGGAACGATATTGAGAACTGTCGCGACTAAGACGCCGATGAGAGTGTCCCGAAGCCTAATAAGCGTGTAAAGGAGCGCCCCGCCTGCTGTTAAGCCAATATTTATGTTTGCTGAAACAAGAATGGTGACAATACACGATATCGCGCATGAGTGCTGCATCTTAAAAACATTGCAAAGATATAGGTTAAAAAGTAGCATCAAAGGTATAACTACGATAAATAATCCGTCATTATAGTACGGTAGGAACAGCCCGATCACAACGGTCAGCGTACCGACTAAACCGCCGACGACAGTCCCAATAACGCGGAAAATCCCGGTTTTCACTGTCTCATCCCGTGTTGGCTGGATTGTGACTATAGCGGACACCGCCGTTATGGATATCGAATCCCAGTTTCCGGTGAGCATCGTTATAAACAGGCAGATCATCACGGCGACGACCGTCTTAACAACGCGCATACCAATATGGTAACTCATGCTCAGATGGGCATTCACGGCTGCTGTCAGGCTTTTTAACTGTTTTGGTATATGAACCACGCCTGATTTATACCTCCAAACTTATCGAGGAAGCCTTGTTAACCTTTGATCCCCCAGGCGCTATATGAGGGGTCGACGATGGAGTCGTCATTGAAGACCCAGTCGCGCGTGTTGATTATGGTATTTGTGCCCGAGGCATTGCGGCAAACTGTTTTTTCGATTCCCGCATTGATGATCAGCCTACGGCACATACTGCAAGGCTCCGTACCCTCAAGCAGTTCCCCTGTTTTAGCGTCGCGCCCCGAAAGGTACAAAGTTGATCCCAGCATATCCTTTCGCGCCGCTGATATGATCGCGTTAGCCTCGGCATGGACGCTTCTACAAAGTTCATAGCGTTCACCGCTTGGTATGCCAAGATCGTCCCTCATGCAGACCTCGCGATCCAGACAGTTTTGCCTGCCGCGCGGCGCGCCATTATACCCCGTGGCGATAATTTCGTCGTTGCGTACGATTGCGGCACCGTATTTGCGGCGGCGGCAGGTGGATCTCTGCAAAACAGATTCCGCGATATCAAGGTAATAATTCTCTTTGTCCTTGCGCTCCATAAAACGCCCCTCACATTCTTTTATCATTTTTGAACATTATAGAATGTATCCAGACAAAAAACAAGTATCTATCCAAAACTGAGAGTTGCATATAAAGGGCGCGGGATATATAATAAGAGCGTAGTAACCTCTTGGTTACGGCAGCTATACTAGTGAACGCTTGTATGGTATTGCACAAATTGAAAAACACATTTAATATTGGAAGGTGGAATGAAAATGTTTTGCTATAAATGTGGATCCCCAGTAGGTGAAGGGAAAAAATTCTGCGCGAAATGCGGCGCCCCCCAATATGAAGCCAATGCGGCGCCACAGCCTGAAACTGCGTACGCCCCTCCCGCGCAGACGTATATTCAGCCGGAACCCGTAGCGGAATATACGCCCGCGCAACAAGAACCCGCACCCTATGAACCTGCGCAGTACGAACCCACGCAGTACGAGCCCACGCCATACGAACCCGCGCAACGCGAACCAACGCCATACGAACCCGCGCCATATGAGTCCACGCCGTATAATAACGCGTACGCAGAGCCGCCATCCGCCGCCCCGCAGACGGCGCCGCAATACTATGCGCCGCCGCCTGATACCGCGCCTACGTACAGCCCACAACCAACTCAGCCGGGATATCCCCCGCCCGAGACCGCGTATGCTCAACCGGGCTCGTCGTACCCCGGATACCCAGGCTACCCCGGATTCGCGCCCACCGAACCGCCCCAAAAGAAGAAGGCTGGCAAACTTCTGAAATTTGGCGTCCCGATAACGGCGGTAGTAGCGGTCGCAGTAGTAGCGGTAGTCCTGCTTCTCGCGCGCGCATCCCCGAAGGCTGTCCTAGGTAACGCGTTGATGGGCATGGTTACGGAGGCATCCTCACGAATTGAAAAATCGCCGCTCAAAGCGATCGGGATGCTGACGGACACGCTCAAAGAAGGAAAGCTGACCGTTAATTTTAGTTACGAAGACGACTGGAACGATCAAGACGTCAGGGGCGGAGTCGCAATATCCTCAAACGATGCCAATAAAGAATACGCGATAGAGGCTAACCTTGATGTCGCGGGCTTCGCCAAGCAAATCGACGCGGAAGTCTACTTCAACGCGGAACGTATCGCAATAGGCTCAAAGCTGTTGGACAGCAACTATTACGGATTGAAATATGAAGGCTTCAGAGACGATATCCAGAGTTTTGGCGAGCTGGTCGGACTTGACGATGCAATGATGGATCAAATGGCGGACGTAGTAGAGATGATCAACAAAGCGATGAATCAAGAAGGGACCAATGATGAAACGTTTAAACCGTACATCGACGCTATTAGTAATTTCGGTAATAACGTTGAGCTGACGTCAGAAAAAACTGAAGTTGAGATCGCGGGAGCTGTTGTAAACTGCCAAAAAATAAGCTTTGTCTTGACGGACAAAGAGCTGATACAACTTTGTTACGACTTATACGATCTGCTTGAAGCAGACGAGCTGATCCGCGAGCAGGTCGAAGGGATGATAGACAGCTCGTTGACTGGGGGCGCTTATGGTGGTCAGTCATATGATGACATGCTAAAAGAAGTAAGGAACGCCATAGACGAAATGGAGCGCAAGTTGACCTGCGACATAACTTATACATTTATTGTTGACAACAGAAACAGATTGTTGAGCATTGAAGTTGACAGCAACGTAGAATTCGACGGCGATAGGATACGACTCCGTATGTCGTTTGATTTCGGCGCGTCAGCGCAGGATCAGTGGTCTTGCAATATGACGGTACAAGAACAAGGTGATCGCACTTCCATAAAACTTGTATGGGAATACACGGAACGAGCGAACAGCATCGAAAATTCCCTCGCCATTACTAGCCAAGACGGCGACACGACTATACTAAGATCGATATGGTCGCCCGAAAGAGGCAATTTCACGCTGTCCTATGAAGACCAATGGGGAGATGGAGGAGAGATAACCGGCGTTTTCACAGCAAACGGGCAAGGCTTCCGCCTGGCGTTCGAAGATCTGTTGCCTCCAGACAGCGACGCGGATCTTAACATTGAGTTGATAGGCGAGCCAGGCGCGAGTGTCAAGCAAATCTCCTACATAAACATCGACAAGTGGGATAGGGCGTTGCTCAATAAAATAGAAGACTTATACTACGATTTAGTGAATTAATCAACCAACCGGCAAATATTTCAGAGGGTATCAAAATCATCGTCATTGCGAGCCGCAGCGAAGCAAACCAGTCCTCTTTGCGACGATTGTCAAATTTACGTCTGGATTGCCGCGTCGCAAGCGCCTCGCAATGACGGGATTGTGTTATTTTGCTCCATTCCCGGATGCCCTTTGAACTTTCTCCCCCGCGCGCTGCCGCCAAGCCGCGCGGGGGATGTTTTTGTTGCTTTCTATATGAATATTATGTATAATAAGTGTTGAATCAAACGATGAAGGGGACGCGTACATGAATAGTGCTCCCAAATACCAGGGTAAAGGGCTGACAAGGCTCATCAACAGGATGAACATGAAGCTGCGCCCAAAGCTAATATTGATATTCATGATTGTAAAAGTCATACCGATCATACTCCTGACGATTATAGCTTGGAATCAAATAATATCGCTGGGAGGGTTTCTGCGAGACATAGCGGTCACCGACTCCACTATCGCTCTAAATGACATCGCCAGGGAAAACATCGAGAGGATGACTACGGACAAAGTGGCGGAAATATCTCGTTTTCTCTATCAGCGCGACCAAGATATACTACTGCTTTCAAAGCTAAACCCATCCGATGAGGCATACAGGATATTTTCGGAAAACAGGAACAGCCTACTCATGGCTCAAGGCAAATGGACGCTTTCGGAAGACAGGGGGTCATGGGTCGAAAAACAACCGTCCCGATCCCCGGGGCCAAGCGGCTTGTCCACAAATAGCGTAAACGATGAACGGTACGTGAGCCGATACAGGAGGAGGACGGCTGAACATACCAGCCGGTATCTTGAGTTTTTCCCTTTATACGACGAAATCACATTTATCGACACTGATGGGAACGAAACGTGTAAATTTGTCAATCCAAATTCTCCCAAAAAGCATTACCCAATGAATCCTAACAAAGAAAACATCGCCGACGGGTCGCGCACATACATCAGGGCGGAAACATATTGGGAAGAGCTAAAAAAGCTTCAGCCGGGGGAAATATACGTGTCTGAAGTCATTGGAGCATATGTTGGCACGAATTACATCGGGACATATACGCCGAGCGCGCTTCAAAACGTACCTAAAACGCACCCAAACTACGACCTTTTGCAGGAGATAGCGAACCTACCGACGAATGAGTTTATTGAGGTCGCCAAGAAGCAAGCTTTCGCGGGCAAGGAGAACCCTGTCGGGCAGCGTTTTGAAGGCATTGTCCGCTGGGCTACGCCATTTGTCGACTATGACGGAAAAATTACAGGTTACGTAACAATGGCGCTCAACCACGACCACATCATGGAATTCGTAGATCATATCACCCCAATGAGAGAGCGCTACACTGTCATATCCGACGCGAGCGACGGGAATTACGCTTTCCTGTGGGACTATAAATGCCGCAGCATCGCGCACCCAAGGCACCATTCGATAGTCGGCTACAACCCGGTCAACGGGGAACCTCAGGTTCCCAGTCTGGAAGGGGCAATTAATTACTCAAGCGATTATGAAAATGGCGAAAATATCAATGAAACGGGCGACGGCGGCAAGCTTGTCAATTCAACATCCGCGCAAGGAGATGGTGACGCCCCGCCGCCCAATAACAACGAGCCTTTTTATACCTGGCGCTCAAATGGCGGCGCTCAGTGGCTCGAAACAAACCTCTCATGGGAATCCTTCAACCTTAGCGTGATCGCCACAGGGAAAAACTGGTGGGAATGGGAACCGGAAAGCAACGCCCCTACAGGCGGTGCAAGCTGGGGGGCGTTTCTCGCGGAGAACGAAAACAATCAGGATATCTTGCCGTGGTTCGGGAAAAAAATAACCCAAGATGAGGCTGACAAGCCATCACCAATAGCGCCAAGAGACGACTATATTCATGACTACCAGTCGGGCGATACAGTACCCGCTGACGAACTCACGAAGGCGGGGTTTGTCGGGTATGACGGGAGATTTCTAAATAATGCCCCACAATACGCTGGTTGGATGGATCTGACGGAAAACGGCGGGTCGGGTTCGTTCTATATACGGTGGAGCGATTCAGACAAACTGACCACCGCCGGGGCGATTCCCTATTATACGGGAAAATACGCGCCGGAAAACCAAAACGGATCTAAGCGCGGATTCGCTTTTGTCACGATCGGTTCCGATATCGAAAATTTCACATCCCCTGCCGTTTCAACTGACAAAAAGCTCACCTTTGCCATAAATAGCATGTCGCGCGAAAACACGATACAACTCGTCGTCACAAGCGCCGTGCTGGTCGCCCTGGTTGTGCTGGTCGCCGTGCTTCTCGCGTCGTCACTGACAGACAATATCCATGAACTTGTCGACGGCATATCGCGTTTTCGCGCAGGCGAAAGACAGTTCCGGTTCCGGTCGGAGTTAAAGGACGAATTTGGGATGCTGGCTAATTCATTCGACGATATGGCGGTCAGCCTCGAAGATAGCGTGAATTCGCCTTTATCTATCATAGATTTGGATTACAAGATAGTTTACATGAACGAAAACGCGCTCGTCGCAATCGGGAAAACGCTGGAAGAAGTTATTGGATCACCATACAGCGAAACATGCATATGCCCGTCAAATCCCGCGTGCGACCCAATTGCTGCTCTTAAGGAAGGGCGGAAAGCCGAGGTTTTATATCAAGAAGAAAGCGGCCATTATTTGCAAGGTGCCGCAAATTACCTTTTCGACAGCGAAGGGAAGATAACCGGATATATCATCGTTTCAAATGATGTTTCGGAGATACAGATAGCCAGACAAAGAGCCGAACAGGCAAACATTGCGAAAAGCAATTTCCTTTCAAACATGAGCCACGAAATACGCACGCCGCTCAACGCTATAATTGGGATGACTTCAATTGGCTCGAACACGCTGAGCGCCGAGAAGAAGAATTATGCCCTTGAGAGGATACAGGAAGCGTCCAAACACTTACTTGTCGTCATAAACGACATCCTTGACGTGTCGAAGATCGAAGCCAATAAATTCAGCTTGTTGAAGGAGGAGTTCGTCTTGGACAATCTGATCCAAGGTGTAGTAGACGTGGTCAGATACCGAGTCGAGCAAAAGAGCCAGAGACTGTCCCTCCATATCGATACCGACATACCGCGCGCTCTAATAGGCGATGACCAAAGGCTTGCGCAAATTATCACGAACCTCCTTACAAACGCGATAAAATTCACGCCAGAAAATGGGATGATCCACATGGAGGCCTCTCTGTCGTCCCTTAAAGGCTCTAAATGCGAGATTTGCGTCTCGATCAGCGATACCGGCATAGGTATAAGCGAAGAGCAGCAGGAACGCCTTTTCACTTCATTTGAGCAAGCAGACAGAAGCACCTCGCGAAAATACGGCGGGACAGGGCTTGGGCTTTTCATATGCAAAAGCATAGTCGATATGATGGACGGGCATATTTGGGTCGAGTCCGAGCCCAATATGGGTTCCACATTTTCCTTTACCGTATGTCTTGATTGCGCGGGAAACGAGCAGAAAAAACTGTTAGCGTCTAAGCTGGATATTGACGATATAAAGATTCTTGTTGTCGATTACGATCTGGATACCCAGGTTTTCTTTGCG
This sequence comes from Oscillospiraceae bacterium, assembly GCA_009776445.1. Taxonomy (GTDB): domain Bacteria; phylum Bacillota; class Clostridia; order Oscillospirales; family Oscillospiraceae; genus WRMH01. The sequence goes on from WRNV01000029.1 coordinate 6,996, forward strand.
GAAACGTCAAAGCTCATAGGCATCAGATTCGATTTAGCGATAAAAGGGTCTGAAGCGCTTTCGATGAATATCAAAAATGGCGGATACGATATATACTTTATATCCGGAGACATGCCGGACGAAGATGGCATTGAAATTGCGCGCGCAATATATGAACAGAGCGCGGATAGTACGGTTGTGTTGATGGCGACGTCATTTGATTGGAGTTCCACCTGGGAGCGGGCAAATCAAATAGGGCTGACCAGGCATCTTTCAAAGCCTTTGATCGTGTCGGCTGTCATAGACTGCATAAATAAGTGCTTGTGTACGCCGGACCAGGTTTTCGAAGATCAGCCTGAGCATATGTCGAACTTCGAAGGGCATCGTATACTATTGGTGGAAGATGTGGAAATCAACCGTGAAATAGTCCTTTCTTTGCTTGAGCCAACAAAGCTCGAAATAGACTGCGCCACGAACGGCGCCAGAGCCGTCGACGCGTTCGAAGCGAACCCACTAAAGTATGATATGATATTCATGGACATACAAATGCCGGAAATGGACGGGCTAACAGCAACAAAACTCATACGCGGCTCAAGTCGGGAACGCGCCCGGGAAATACCAATCGTAGCAATAACAGCCAACGCGTTTAAAGAAGATATTGAAAAATGTATTGAAGCTGGGATGAATGGACACATAGGGAAGCCCTTGTCATTTTGTCACGTTATAGATATGCTGGAGAAGTATATTGGCAGCTAACGATGATCTTGCGTTACACTTTCGGCGCGACATTTTCCTTGAGTAGCACGTCATGAGCGCCGCCCTCTACAATCGATGTCGCGGAAACAAGGGAAAGCTTCGCCTTTTCCTGAAGCTCCGGAATTGTGAGCGCGCCGCAGTTGCACATAGTCGAGCGTATCTTACCAAGCGTCAGAGCCACATTGTCTTTGAGACTTCCCGCATAAGGCACATAGGAGTCAACGCCCTCCTCAAACGACATACCTTGAACGCCGCCCATATCGTAGCGCTGCCAGTTGCGAGCGCGAGCGGAACCTTCGCCCCAGTACTCTTTCATATAGCTGCCGCTAATGCTGACGCGGCTTGTCGGGCTCTCGTCAAACCGTGCGAAATAGCGCCCAAGCATGAGAAAATCGGCGCCCATAGCGAGCGCAAGCGTAAAATGGTAATCGTGGACGATACCACCGTCAGAACAGATCGGGATGTAGACGCCTGTACGCTCGTAGTATTCATTGCGAGCGTCGCAAACGTCGATGACGGCTGTAGCTTGCCCCCGACCGATACCTTTTTGCTCCCGTGTTATGCAAATTGAGCCGCCGCCGATGCCGACTTTGATGAAATCAGCCCCGCAGTCGGCCAGAAAACGGAATCCTTCGCCGTCGACGATATTACCGGCGCCAATTTTGACCGCGTCGCCGTACTCTTTACGTACCCACTCAAGCGTAAGCTTTTGCCAGCCGGTAAAACCTTCCGACGAGTCGATGCAGAGTACATCGGCACCTGCTTCAATAAGCGCGGGGATACGCTCGGCGTAATCGCGTGTGTTGACGCCGGCGCCGACAAGGTACTTCTTGTGAGTGTCAAGAAGCTCAAGCGGGTTTTCTTTGTGCGAGTCGTAGTCTTTGCGGAATACCATATGCATAAGCCTGCCCTGGCTGTCAATAACCGGCAGGCAGTTTAGTTTGTTGTTCCAGATGATGTCGTTGGCTTCTTTGAGCGATGTGGCGGACAGCGCTGTGACGAGCTTGTCTACCGGCGTCATAAAATCGCGCGCCAGCTCCGTGCCATCCATACGGCTCACGCGGTAGTCGCGGCTTGTTACGAGGCCGACAAGCTTACCGTTGCATGTCCCATCCGATGTCACAGCGACGGTGGAGTGCCCAGTTTTTTCTTTGAGGGCAAGGATATCGCGCAGCGTAGCGTCTGGGTTGATGTTTGAGTCGCTCACGACGAACCCTGCTTTATATGACTTCGCCTTCTTAACCATAGCGGCTTGGTTTTCTATCGTTTGCGAGCAGTAAATAAAAGACATACCACCCTCTTTAGCGAGCGCGACAGCCATTGTGTCGTCGGATACTGCCTGCATGATGGCGGATGTCAGGGGTATATTGATGTAAATCTGAGGATCTTCGCCGCGATTGTATTTAACAAGCGGCGTCCTTAAGCAAACGCCGTCAGGCGCGCAATCGACTCCGGAATAACCCGGCACGAGAAGATACTCACTGAATGTCCGTGATGGTTCGTCAAAGAAATATGCCATATGAAGGTCGCTCCTTTCGTAATCGCGTGAACAGCAATTTCGCAAAAAATGAATCAATTACTTTTCTCTCGTCATTTATATATGGAATTTTCCTCTCATTTTGTATGGATTATATCAATAGCCCTGTTTAATGTCAATCCGCAAGCAAGATTGCGAAAGAAATGAAGAGTTTTAAGCGTTATAATTGTAAGGAAACTGTTCAGTGGGCATCCAAAAACACAGGCTGGTTACAGACAACGCACTGGTACTGCGGTGAAACTTGCACAATTGTCAAAACTTGTGTGCGGAGCCTGTAACCATTGCGAGTTTTTGGACACCCACTGAACAGTAACATTGTAAGAGGAAACTGTTCAGTGGGCATCCAAAAACACAGGCTGGTTACAGACAACGCACTGGTACTGTGGTGAAAACTTGCACAATTGTCAAAACTTGTGTGCGGAGCCTGTAACCATTGCGAGTTTTTGGACACCCACTGAACAGTAACATTGTATGTGCCATAACGGGTTACAAAACACTTGGAACACTTGACAATACAGATAATAGTGGTAGAATAAATATCAGAGATTTTTCGTTATCAGGAGCATAAAAATAGTTTATAAATACAGAGGTGAATGAGCGTGAGATTTATCAATGACGGCAATTTTAAAGTCTCTCCCTTTGAGTTTGACAGCATAGAAGAATTGCGGATCGAGAGGAGACTAAACGAACACGCGACGCTGTATATAAAAGGCGTCGTTAAGCCCCTCTGGAAGGATATGCCGGTTATGGTTTTCAATGAAGGCACAAAAGTCAAGTGTGAAGATGATGACAACGTCTACTTCTGCGGTGTTTTACAGGATGTTGTCAGCACTTCAGTTGACGATGTCTATTACTTGGAAGTATCCGCGATATCGCATACTATAAAGCTTGACACAAAAAAGTATAAAAGGTCTTTCCAGGACACCGGATGGACTTACAATGACATTGTATCCGCCATAGTAGGTGAAGACGGAGGTTCTGTAAGTTTTAACGTGGCTGCGAAAAATGTTGCGAAAGTGCTTGTACAGTATGCTGAAACAGATTGGCAATTCGCGAAAAGGCTTGCCTCCCACAGTCAAGACGTATTGATGTCAATATCCAGCAGTGATGCACCTATGTTCCATTTTGGCGTGGAAGATGGGAGTTGCGCTGGAGAGATAGAAACAAAGAATTTTTCCGTCTTCAAAGATTTCAATTTATTACGCGCAAGATCCAATGATGATAACCCCCTAAGTGAAGATAGCGTTCTAATGTACAAGGTGAAAACTGATGATTTTGGTTACGGGATGTTTGATGTAGGAGAAAAGGTGAGGTTTAATAAAAAAGATATGTATGTGCGCTACGCGCTGCTTACCTTGGAAAAATCCGTTATTTTCTGCCAATACATACTATCGTCAAAAAAAGCAATTACCGCGCCAAAAACCTATAACCGCAATATCACCGGTCTGGCGCTTGCCGGAATTGTTCAAGTCGTTGAAAATGACGACGTGAAGTTGGATTTACATATTGACTATAGGCCAGGAACGAATCAGTTCTTTAAATATGCCACGGACTATAGCCCAGAAAGCCATACCGGCTGGTATGTCATGCCGGAAGTAGGCGATACAGTCTTCCTTGTCTTCCCCACCGAAGACGAAAAGGACGCGCATGCCTCTTCTTCAATGAGACAGAGCGGAACTGGCAAAACCGGCGATCCATTGGTAAAATTCCTCCGCACTCCATTTGGCAAGGAAATAAAGCTGGAAGAGAAGGAGATTTTGATAACAGCTAAGGACGACGCGACCTATATCAGACTTCACGAAGATAAAGGTATTGAGATTCATACTGAAAAGCCCATAGAGATTTTCAGTAATGAAACTTTACATATTGAAAGCACAGGCGATATGAGAATTGACGCCAAATCGAACCTTACAATAGAAGTTACGAATAACATGGAAATAATTGCTGGCGATTCCATCAAGGTAACTTGTCAAAATAATGTTGTAGAAATAGAACCTCCAACTGGCATAGCGGCAACTACAGATCAGGAATTAAATCTTCTAAGCAAGAACGATACAAATATTGAGAGTAAAACCAATTTGTCCGTTACTACCGGTAATAAAACGAACATCGACGCCACAGAATCTTTCACAGTAATGAATAAAGGAAATTCTATGAATTTTGACCCGAGGATCGGTATTACACTAGCGACTGACAAGTTGCAAAACTTTGTCAGTAGGCTTAATACTACCATTGCTTCCGGAACTAACACCGCAATTACATCTGGTCTTAACTCTTCGATAGAAGCTGGGATAAATATGACCTTAAACTCAAGGAACAAAATGAAACTTGACGGAGGCAACAAGCTGGAAGGATCTGCCAATGCGGGACTGAACATGTCTACCAAATCGGGAAGCGCGCTTAAGCTGGCGGCTCAGGGGGTTGATCTAAAAGGTACGGTGATTAAGGAGAACTAAAGTCATATGCTTTATTTTGTCATGGAGCCGCTGGAAGGAGTGCTACTGCCCATCGCGTCAAAGGGCGAAGACATGGAAATTATTGCGGCGTCTGATTTGACCCGTTTCAGTGAGGTCGATTATGACGTGCGAAGTGGGTTAGTAAGCGAAAGGCTAAAACTACTTATGTATAGGTACATGCCGAAATATGACTTTAAGCCCGTAGTATATTTAGACATGCCAAAACAGGAACAGTTAGCATTCTGGAAATTCAGACCAGCGTATTATGGGGATTATCAAGCTGATTACAGATCCGACGGTATAGTGTCAAGTATATTGTTTCCGAACAACCGCGCGCCATTTGTGTTTACAGCGCGGTCGCCCAAAGGAGTTCGTTCGATGGTTGTAAGATTAGCGGTAGCTGAGAGTATTTTACGGCGTTGTATATTGGGAGTCAAGTTTACTCGGGTATCGGAGCCATAGTGCTTAAGGTCGAAGTGTGATATTGATGACTGATATAGGGAAGGTGGAATAAAGCTAATGTGTGCGAAAAGTGTGGCCGGTGGCAAACCAGGTGATGTTGATCCTAATGCGGCAAACAAAGACCCCGAAGAAGGAGATCAGCAGGACGCTGATCCGGCAAAAGAAGCGTGTCCTACCGATCCTGTTGACGCCATCACAGGAGCAGTGTTTTGCAGTCTGTCTGATTTTGAATACCCGGGACCTATACCTTTGCGCTGGGAACGGAAGTGGAGCAGCAGTAAAATAGATAGTCTTGGGCCTTTCGGTTATGGGAGCAACTTCGCGTATTCAATGCGTATTATATCGGAACAAGATGAGCTGGTTTTTGTAAATGAGGAAGGTCGTAACATATCATTTGAAGCAGTAATGCCAGGCGACAAATTGTTAAATCGCCTCAGAAAATTGATATTATCTTTTGATGGGGAGAAGTACGAAGTTTTTAACATTATTTCGCGGCAACGGTACGTTTTTGAAGCAAAAGCAGACACGAATGTTTTTGTGCTGAAACAGATTGAGAATGAAACCAGAAACAGCCATATTGATTTGGAATATGACAACCGTTCTCATTTATGTGGTATGACGGATTCTGTTGGTAGGTTTTTTCAAATAGATACTAACAAAACAGGGCAAATCACTAGCGTCCGATATAATGGTAAAATTCTAGCTAAATATGTTTATGATGATAATCTAAACCTAATAAGTATAACGGACGTCAACGGCAATTCTTCGAGTCTGTTCTACGATAAACACCTGATGACAAAACGCGTCACCTTGGGCGGAAGTGTATTCCAATGGGAATATGTTGGTGAAGGGTCAGAGGCTAGATGTATACACTCCTGGGGTGAGAATGGGCTACTGGAAGGCTGGTTTGAATACTATGAAGGATATACTATTTATACAGACAGCTTAGGCAATAAAAAAGAATTCCATTACGACGACCGTAACAACTTAACAAAGATTATTACCGATAATGGTATAACAGAATATGCGTATAACAAGTATAATGAAAAGGTTTCCGCTACAAATGCTGATAAAGAAACAACAATTTTTGAATACAGCGAACTAGGTCAAATCACCAGCATTATCTATCCAAATGGAGGAATAAGCAAGGCGGAATATGATAAGCAAGGTCGTGTTATAAAAAGTCTTACGCCGCTTTCCGCCGAAACCGTTTATGAATATGACAACGTCGGAAGGATCCAATGCGTGATAGCGCCGAACGGAAATAAATCATTATACCAATATGATGCTAGAGGGATTTTAGCCGCTATTGTTGAAGGTGAAAAAGAAAATGAGCGTGTAACTAAGTTTGAATATGATAAACACCTAAACTTATCCAAACTTACATATTCAAATGGCGCTGTACAGCAATGGGAATATGACGACGAGGGCAACTGCATAAGAAATATAAATCCATTGGGCGCAGAGCAGACAATGGCTTATGACGCGGCTAACCGTCTTATTGAACACGCGGCGCCGGACGGTAATATAACGCATTTGAAGTATAACACTTATGAAGATGTTATTTGGATAAAGGACAATGAAAAGGAGATCAGCTTTACATATACCCCGCTTGGCAACCTTGAAACAAGAACAGAGCAAAATCGCTGTGTTAGAATAAGTTATGACACGGAAGAACGGCTGACTCAAGTAGAAAATGAGATTGGAGAAAAATATTTATTTGAGCGTGACGCAGCTGGTAATGTGGTTAAGGAAACAGGTTACGACGAAGTAATAAAGGCATACGACTACAGCCCGGCTGGGAAATTGAATGGCATTAAGCGAGGAGAATCCGCCAATTGGACTCGTATGGAGTACGATAACGGCGGTTATCTATCGAAAATCAAGTATGATAACGGTGAAACGGAAGAATTTGCTTACGGCAAAATTGGCGAACTGCTGTCCGCTGAAAATAAAAACACAAAACTTACTTTTGAATATGACGTTATAGGAAGACTTACAAAAGAAACGCAAAACGGACATTCCGTAAAGAGCAGGTATTCAGAAGAATTTACAACAGCTCACAGAACCGGAATACAAACCAGTCTTGGGTTGGATGTAGACTTAACTTTGAATAAATATGGGCAGACGGAGGGAGTTAAAGCCAGCTTTGGCAGCCAAGCTGAATATCACAGCCAGCACACCTATAATGAGCTGGGACAGATGCTGGGTCGCTCAATAAATACAGCGAACGGCAATATAATAAAGGATTTTTGGAGTTATGACCCACAAGGCCGCCCACTATCTCAAACTGTAAGTATAAACCAGCGAGAAAGCAACCACAGAAAGTATACTTGGGGGTTAGGCGATAAGCTAAAAAGCGTGTTTGACAGTATCGCCAAAATCGGCTCAGCATATTCCTATGACAGCTTCAATAATCTTGAAACGGAAACTTATGAAGGAAAAGGTATAAGTACCGTAAGCAAAAGAATAATACGCCGTTTGGACGACTGTGGACGGATAATCGATACCCTGGACATCGCAAATACTGGCAGCCGGAAATACGGCAAAGGGGGTCAGCTACTCGCACTGGAGGATCAAAGATACCAATACAACGATTGCGGGGATCTGATCGAGAAAAAGGATAAAGACGGCGGTATATGGAGTTATAGCTATCACCCCGGAGGTTTGCTGGAAAGTGTTGTAAGGCCAGATGGAAAGGCAGTCATATTTTCTTATGACGCGATTGGCAGAAGGGTAAGCAAAGAATTTGACGGAAAGACAACGAAGTTTATATGGGATGGGAACAGGATTGTTCATGAGTGGGTTGAAGACAGCCAGCGGGTGAATGATAGCAGGCCACAGCCAGTTTCCTGGCTGTTCGAAGAGGGGACGTTTACACCAATAGCGAAGCTAACAAAAGAAAACGCTTACAGCGTTATTAGCGACCATTTGGGTACACCGAATACAATGCTCGACGAGAATGGGAAAGCTGTTTGGGAAAAAACAATAGATATATTTGGCACAGAACATCCCAGAGATAAAGAAAGAAACTATGACAGCCTTCACAATGACAACGAAACTAACTGTCCATTCCGTTTTCCCGGCCAATACGATGATGTGGAGACAGGGCTATATTATAACCGTTTCCGCTACTATGACCCCGATATGGGGGTTTATACGCAGAGAGATCCCATTGGGGTGGTGGGTATGAATCCAACAATATATGGATATGTGGATAATACCTTGCTAAAGCTAGATCCATGGGGTTTGACAGCAGAATTATATAATCTTGTAGCCAAAGTAGCAGGTACATTTCCAGTACTCAATTATGGTCAAAAACCGACTACAACTACCTTAGGCAAAGGTGATCTTTGGAAAATAGGGGAAACTACGCAGTTTAATAAGGATGGTAAACAAACTAGGTATTCTCAAAAATGGTTAGATGATAACAATTTAGAGTATAAAACAGTTGCAAGTTCTCCAAATAGTGACGACAAGAAAAAGTTTCAGCAAATGGAAACGCAGCAAATTGACGAATACAAAGAAAAACATAAGGGGGAATTACCACCGGGCAACAGATGTCGACACTAAGTAACAACAACTAATGTAGAAAGGATGTATGATTATGCTAATACTAAATAGTGCGAAATATCAAGATATTCTTTATGAACCTGGAGAAAAGATAGATTATTTACCTAAAGAGACAGGAATTCCGTTTATTTTTGAGGTATCGGACGATTTGACTAATGATATTAACGCAATGAATCAAGTTGCATTATTTCTTGATGATATTGATAGCTTTAGAGAAAAAGCTCTAAAGTACATTAGTTTGGCATCTAGAAATACAACCGATTTATATCATGATGAAATATGTAGTTTTCTGGAAATGAAAAGAGATAATGGCTATTTGCCTGGGATTGATAGCATCAAAGATTTTTCTCTTGAAGAAATGGTGGAACATCTATGGATTGTTAGATTTATCAGCTATAAAGTTGATAAATCTCAGGTGTTTGTATTGTATCTGGGTTTTGGACCAGATTCATCATTGTTTGACGAGGTGTTGATAGTCTTTTTTAACACCAATAAGGAAGTGTTCTTAATCAGTTATGAAAACTAATTATAACAGCTAAATTCTCAATACCAGCACCAGCCATTCCCTTTAGAGTGGGTTCAATTATTGTGAAAGATTATATGGACTAATCCAAATGCACGAAGAATTCAAATACCAATTCACTAACCTATCAAACGAAAGTCTTCTTAAAACAGAGGCGCTCTTTGTGGCGCAAAAACAAAACTTCTTTTCAACCTTTGCGGAACACTTCCGTGCCACATGCGACGAAATACTTCAACTGCAAAAGAACGCTGCAGTTTCGGCTGTTTCTCACATAGAGTACACCATGCTATACACAAATTTCGCAAGTCGTCGTTATGTCGCGACCATTATGGTTTATGGAAAAGATCGCTACTGCGACAAAAACCAACGTATGGTCGGCGAGTATGATATTTCGCCTTTGTTTGTATATTTCAACGAGTTGTGGGAAAAGCTGCTCTCTGAGCGAAGGCGCTATGGCGGCTCGGTTTCAGCAAAAGACGTCAACTCATGCATGGTGAAAGCTCTCCCTAGCTTTTATTCCTATCTTTTCTGTATTGCGCGTTTTGCGACAAGAGACAGCGTTCATGAAAAACCTTTTACCGATATTGCCAAAAATGATGTATTCAGACTGAGCGTTGGGGACTATATGGTAAAAAACGAGCCGGTATATGTCCGGAGCACTAACAAAGACGCCGCCACAATAGCCGCGTGGTTTGAGGGATTATACCCATATGACTACTCATTTTTAGATAGCGAGGAACTGGATTTTTCAGGATGTTCCTTTGTCACCGGAAAGCTGAAGCACGTGCAGTTTAACAAGTCAATATTAACCGAATCTATATTTGATAACGCTACGTTAAGAGGCGCTAATTTTCGCGGAGCGCAAATGGGAAAAAGCCGTTTAGATTTTGCCACCATACATGAAGCTGACTTTTCTCATGCAGACCTTAAAGACGCAAGTCTCCGATCTGTCCGTGGCGGCTCAGGGTTATCAAACCCTAAAAAATGGCAGCATGTGGGCTATCACCCGGTAAGCTTCCGAAACGCTGATTTGACAAACGTGGATTTCTGCAGCGCATATCTACGCGGAGCGGATTTCCGGGGCGCTATACTATCAGATGTTAACTTTACGGACGCAGTGCTAGACGACGCTGTCTTCAGCACAACAGAACTTTCTCTATCAGATGAACAAAAGACAAAAATCATTGTTGACACTTTCCCGGCATAAACATGTTTCCAGTAAAACTTTACGTGAGGTTCAAGGCAATATTTAATTTTTACAATAACACAATAAATAAAGAGAGGTGAATCGCGTGGAGGTTAAAGAGAGTTCGAACGAATTGGTTGTTACTTTCAATGAGAAAGGGTTCAATGTTAATATTGTCACGTTTGAAGGCCAATTGCGTGACGACAGTGTGTTTGTAGCGCATGAGGATACAGCGCGGCAGTTGTTTCCTGAGAAGCGCGAGCTGACTATGTTAGAGACGGCATTCGTCATAACGGCAGTCGCTGAGTACAGCAAAACTGGCTTGCCAAAAGTGGAATTTGCATGGAAAAACAATAGAGAATATGGCAGAATGGATGTAAAAGCTAGTTCAAGTGACCTCACGATTGCGTTTAATGACAATGAGTCCAATATTTGCGTAATTATGTTTGGAGGCGAACGGTATGTCGGTAACGTATTTGGAGCTTACGGAGAAACTGGAGAACTAGTGACGCCTGAGAAACGGAAACTAACGAAATCAGAAACAGTTTATGTAATAGATGCAGTCGTTGAATACTGCAAAACTGGTATACCAAAGGTGGAATTCGTATGGCTACACCATGGGATTTAGGCGCTTTCTGCGATTTCTTAAGCAATACTGAGTATCAACCCGTCTTTTGGAGTGGAAGCTCTATTGGCAGTAACGGGGAAACTATTCGCGCTAGCAGTGCAGCAGAGAGTTTTTGCGAAAATAATAGCGGTTATAAAACAGTTGGTCAGTTGGTCGATGAGGCTGGCTTTGATCAAAATGACCCAAATATCGATTGGGATGCCGCGTCGAAGGCGTTTGCCGATGAATCAAGCGGACAAGCTCAAGCCTTTCTTGGTGATGAAGTTGGTGAGAATAGCGTTTTTAACAGAGTTGAGCGAGATGCAATAGCTGGTAATGAAAATCTAGACGACAATGTCGTGGTACATAACCTGGAAGGTGATTCGCAAGAATGCCCCAAAACAGACATGCCAGAAAATGGCTCAGACATAAAGCCTGATAAACCGTCAGGAGGGGGTAGTCCAGGCAAAGAATATGTCGTAATGGGAGCCAAGCTGGAATGCGACCAGGGAAAAGCTCCGAGTAAACTTATAGTATTACCAACTAACCGCGTTAATATAAAAGGGAAGATAAAAGCAAATATAACCGACTGTAAACCTATGGTAAATGTTCCGCCTTTTGGGATGTGCGACTCTAAGACCAACCCTGCTGTTATAGCTGCCACAGCCGCAGCGCAGGGCGTACATACGCCCGCGCCATGTACTCCTGGATGCAGCGTTTGGATGGGGGGCAAAACAGACCTTACGGTTGCGGGAAAACCTGCGCTTCAAAAGGGTGATTCGGTTGTGTGTACGATTGGCGCCGGAAAAATCGAGGTGAAAGACTGTGGACAATGAGTTATACGGTGATGAGGCGCTGATACATATAATGACTATATTAGAAGAGGAAGAAAGGGAGAAAGAAAAGAAAGTACGCTTTGGAGACGCAATTGATATTCCATATGATGTGATATCTGAGAAAAGGGGAGATTGAGTCTTAGTAACCTAATTGTATATAAAGATGACAGCATGATTTGGAGTTTTTGTCCATGTGAAAGCGTAAATATGGACAGGGGGGAAACTACGGATTTCATGTGTCGTTTTTGTATAGCGTCATATATTAATATCAAAAAGTTAATAGGAGGTAGAAAATGAAGAAGGCGCCATTTTTGCTTGCGATTTTAATTGCCTTATTATTAGTCATTAGCAGTGGAACTTTTCTGACAATTAACGCTGCTCCGGAAGATGGTCCTAATCTTGCTTTGGGAAAGACAGCTACAGCCAGAAGTAATACCACAGGCAATGCCCCAGGCAACGCAATAGACGGAAACGCAAGCAGTACTCGTTGGGTCAGCTCAAACAGCGACCCTCAGTGGATACGTGTTGATTTAGGCCAAGCATATATGATCGGACGCGTTATCCTTGATTGGCATAACAGTAATTACGGCACAAAGTATTTTATTGAAGTATCAAACGACGACGTTAACTGGACTGTCGTTTCTGACAGGTTCTTTGTCGATTTACCGGTTACTGATTCGACTCACCGTGTGGACGACATTTTCTTCGAGCCTGTCGAAGCCCGCTACGTGCGCATGTACGGACTGGCTCGTTCAGGCAGCTATTCCCTGTGGGAATTTGAAATTTATGGCCCCAACAACACGGCTGCAGGTAAAACTGCTACCGCGTCATCAGGGAACGCGGCGGCGCTGACTGACGGCGAAGCCGCTACAACCTGGAACTCAACAGGAAAAGTTGACGAATGGTTCGGCGTAGACCTTGGCGGCGTCATGAAAACAGGAAGCGTAAAAATCAACTGGGGCGACAATTACGCGACAGAGTATTCCATAAGAGTTTCTGATAACGGAAACGATTGGTATGAAGCGTATTCAACGACAAACGGCAAAGGCGGGCTTGAAACTATAAACCTAGCGCCGCTAAGCCCAACGCGTTACGCAAAACAAGCCGGGGTAGACCCTCAAAATATACCTACGGGGCAAACGCCGGACGGGTATCTTGACGTCAGCATTGGGAGCATGAGCGCCCGGTACATCCGCGTATATCCGCTGGCCGGCCCAGGTGCCAGTTTTTCAGTAAAAGAATTGGAAACATATGGAAATCCTTGGAAATCAGCCCCCGCCATATCAGACAACTCGGCGATTGCGCCGAAAATGTACCTGAGCGACGGCTGGATGCTTGCGCGGGCGCCGGATGTTTTCGGTACTCCCGCCGCGATTTCAAGCACAGGATTTGATATAAGCGATGGCAATTGGATAAAAGCTGTCGTACCGGGTACGGTTCTAACAAGTTATTTCAAGGCTGGAATCATTCCTGACCCATATTATTCCGACAATATTTACAAACTCAGCCAGTGGTACTTTAACGTGGACTACTGGTACAGAAATGAATTCACCGTGCCGCAAGGCTTTGAAGGAAACCGCGTAATACTAAACTTTGAGAGCGTAAACTGGCTGTCCGACGTGTATGTGAACGGGCAAAATGTAGGCAGTACTTTTGGGCCGTTCAAACAGGAAGCTTTTGACGTTACTGAGTATCTTGCCTATGGCAAGACCAACACTATAGCCGTCAACATCCATATATTCCAAACAACAAACCAATCCGGCGGCAAATATGATCAACTGCTTTCTTTGCCGCATTTCCAGAGCTCCGGAGGCTGGGACTGGATACCGGTTATCCCTGGCAGGAACCTTGGAATTGTCGAGCCTGTCTTACTAACTACGCGCAATACAGTGTCGATCAAAAATCAGTTTATCAAAACTGACCTGCCAAACTGGACTCCGCCGACGCCAAACACGGCTCAGGCACCTGACACTGCGTTGCCCGACCTCAGCCAAGCCGACGTGAGCGTCGATGTAGAGCTTGAAAACAATGGCGCCAATGATATCACTGGCGTCGTAAAAGGCGTAATAAACCCTGGCGCCATAACTTTCCAAAAAACAGTCAACATACCGGCCAACAGGAGCGTTAAGGTATCTTTTGACCCTGCGGAGTTCGCGCAATTACAAATAAACAATCCTAAACTATGGTGGCCTAACGGCTATGGCGATCAATTCCTTTACGACATTGACCTGAGCTATGAGATCGGCGGCGTCGTATCGGATATTAAGTCGCTCAAATTTGGTATTCGTGAATTTGGTTATTGGTGGAAAGACGGAACAGTCAACTGGGTATGGATTATGGGAAGCACCACAAACTATAACCAGGATATGAACGCATGGAATCTACAGTTCTACTGCAATGGCGTCAAAATTATGCTCAAAGGCGGCAACTGGGGTATGCCGGACGCAATGCTTGCTTGGGGGCCAGAACAATACGATACAGCGATAAAGCTCCACGCGGAAGAGAACTTCACCATGATTAGGGCGTGGTGCGGAACCACCGATAATGAATCGTTCTATAACGCCTGCGACAAGTATGGAATACTGGTTTGGACGGACTTCTGGATCCATGGCGCCAATATGACGGCCGTTACAGGACCGTTTTTACAAAACGCAAGGGCTAAAGTTGAGCGTGTCCGCAATCATCCGAGCCTGGCTCTGTACTGCGGAGGCAACGAGTGGACCCCGTGGGGAATATTTGACAACGACCCGAGCGGGCCAAACTGGGCGCCAGGACCAAATCCATCGGGGCTTTTGCCTTTGTTATGCGCGGAACTTGACCCAACGCGGCTATATATCACCTTGTCAAGCGGACAGCCTGTGAGGGGCGGCGTTACTTACCAGGTTGAAGATCCCACATGGTATTTTGACAGAGCTACAAGGAGCCCTGGATTTACGACCGAGATCGGAACCGCAGTTTTGCCCAACTACGAATCCATGAAGGAAATGATGGAAGAAAAGTACTGGTGGCCCGCCAGAGATTCGTCAAGGCCCTTTGATAAGAATATCAACTACATGTGGCAGATACACGATTTAGGCGGTGTCGATGATATCGGCAACAAGGGCGCTGAGAAAATGCTAAACGAGATAGACAAGCGATATGGCGAATCCGTCGGTATGGAAGAATTTCTAATAAAGGCGCAGATGGTAAACTACGAAACCAATAGGGCGATGTTCGAGGCTTGGAACAATAACCTGTTCAACCACACAAGCGGAATACTCCTATGGATGAGCCAGTCCGCGTGGCCTTCAACCATGTGGCAGACATACGACAGTTACTTTGACACAAACGGAGCTTTCTTTGGAGCGAAGAAAGGCAGCGAGCCTGTCCATGTACAGTATGATTCCAACAGTCGCGTAGTTAAGGTCATAAATAATACCGCATTGCCGCTACAAAACGCTAAAGTGAAAATCGACCTATACAATCTGGATGGGACGCTCTATCGAAGCTACGAGGATACGATTACGGCCCTCCCAAGCGTCGCGACCCAGGTAAGAAGCGTTTCGGGCGATCTGACGGGTAATTCCATCTCAACTGTGCATTTTATTAAGCTGGTACTAACAGACGCAAACGGGAACGTATTATCAGATAACTTCTATTGGGACAGCAGACGAACCGGCAGCGGCAACAGGACGCGCTACATCACCTATAGCGGAGTAGACGGACTTGACAAGCTTCCAAAGGTTGCGCTGGACGCAGCTATCCTTGAAAGCGCAACAGAAAATGGCATAACAAGTATAAAGGTCAGATTGACTAATAACACTGACAGCGTAGCTGTTATGACTCGCCTTAAGATGATGAAAGGGCTTACCGAAGAGCGCATCCTTCCGACATATTACGACGACAACTATTTTGGGATGCTTCCGGGAGAAACAAGGATAGTCAACATCGAATTTGAAGCGAAACATGCTGGGATTTATGAGCCGGTCCTGAGGATGGAAGGGTACAATACGGTCAGCGCGGTAATTGACGGCGCCGGATCAACTCCTTCCACATGGGACGTTTACGCAAAGGCGCAGTTGTCGGAGGATGCGTTAAGAGATAGCGTTGATGTAATGGCAACTGTTAAAAATCACACTGATGAAGCCGGAGACGTTAATGTAATCGTAGTTTCATATGACGGCGCGGGGAGGATGCTCACCATGAGCATGATGGAAATTGCGGTCCCTGCCCGTTCGTCAAAATCAACCGTTTGGTTTAGCACAATGGATATACATGGGAATGCCGATGTTTGTTCTGTAAAAGTATTTGCATGGGATCCATTAGACTTTACTCCATTGTGCGCAGCCGGTTTACCTGTGATTATGCCGGCGGGTACCTACTGAACTATCCCATAAAAACAATGTTAAGGAGATGTTTGTTTATGAAAACAGAAAAAAGACTTTTGTCTTTCTCGCTTTTTCTCATTATGGTTGTCTCGCTTGTCACCGCGAGCATTCTGTCAATATCGGCGGCTTCACCGGTCGGCACAAACTTAGCGCGACTTGCCGGAAGCGTCTACTCCGCCGATTATTCGGAATCAGGGCGTGAGCCAAGATACGCCTTTGACGGGGACAGAACAAACAGCCGCTGGGCCGGAGGCGACAGTCACTCTAACAACTGGCTCAGGGTTGATTTGCCGGAAGTAGAACCGGTAAGCTATGTTACAATATATTTTGAAGCCTTAACAAAGGGCGCCAACGCAAACCAGCTAAATGGGCTGGTAGTCATTGAATGTTCCGGCGATGGGGTCGAGTGGCAAGAGGTGGCTAGGCAAAACTACAGCAACTTTACGCCTAAAAACGTGACGCTTTCTTTCCAGGCTTTGTACACGTCGCGCATACGAGTTCGCTTCCCTGAAACTCAATTCTGGCTTAGTATTTATGAATTTGAGGTTTATTATGACGGATCGGCGCCCAGTGGCGACCCGGCCCAACTACGCAACACTGTTAGACAGTATCAAGAGCAATACACCGACTCATATATTTCGCGATTTAAAATGAGCTCGCGCGATGTTTATAAAGCTGCGCTCGAGAACGCCTTGGCAGTACTCCGAAACCCGTCCGCATCCCAATCGGAAATCGACGCGGCGCGAACTGCACTAGTCGCGTCAGTCAGCACAAGCGGCAGCGGCAACTTCCGTAGCGCAAATCAAATAATATTTACAGGTGCGCTGAAGGCAACCGCGCTTGAAAACTGGAATGAGCTGTTATATAACCTAGATAACCCCGATCAGGACGATTGGCGCGCCGGTGACGGATTGCGCTCAATACCGCTAACCGGCGTCACTGGTATTGGAAGCGGTGATGAGAAAACACCTTCGCTCCTTTTATTTAGCGACAGTTATGTATCCTCGTATGTAGATCTTTCCAAAAGTTTACACTTAAACTGGCTTCAAATGCCCAACCATGTATTTGCGAATTTCAGCGGCATAGAGCCTGACAGGAGCAAGCTAAGTTTCGTGTTCGGTGAGAAGGGCGACAAGTCAAAACTGCGTGAACCGCCAACTCCGGACAGCGAAGGAGGGACGTCCAATGTTATTCCAGAAGGGTTCTGGATTCAAGACGCAATAGTGATTGACAACACTTTATTTATTCTATTTGACCATCAAAACACGAGCCTTGTAACCATTAACACGTCCATGGCTAAAGTGCCCATTCTGGAGGATTACAAGGTAGATTGGGAAAACTACGTTTGGCTTGGATATTCAGACTTGTGGAACAGAAATAATACGTTTGGCGTTGACATATTCGACAACACAATTGAGGGTGGCGTACCTGAGGGCAAAGCGGACGAGTATGTTTACATTTACGCCAATGTCACGTCGGGATCGCGCAGATGCGGTGTCGCGCGAGTAAAAAAGGCTGATTTCGAAGATACGGAAAAATGGGAATTCTACACCACAGGCGGCGTTTGGAGCGCAGGCAAGGCAAACATTGGGAGCGCTGCCATTATCACCCCGTCAAACTTTATGATATCCGCTCAGCACTCTGTTACGTATATAAACAGCGGAATCTATGAAGGCAAATACCTGATGACATACACAGAAGGCGGGATTAGTGAACGGATCGGCTATCTGCTTGGCGACAATCCATGGGGTCCGTTTACAAACCCAACTATATGCTATATTGCCCCAGAAGTGGAGCAGTTCACGAATGAGCTGTATCAATTTGACAACTCAAGGGCATGGTATGTTACCTACACCGCTGTCGCACACCCGCAACTGTCAAAACCAGGCGAGCTGATTATTTCGTACGACTGTTATGTTTGGGATTCAAACAAATCGTACAATCTTGGATGGCATGGGACAGAGACAAACGAGCATTACCGTGAGCGTTTCTTTAAGCTAGACCTTAACCAAATGGGAAGCATCGAGCCACAGGATGCGTATACTTTGGTGTCGGCAGGTAAACCAGTTACCGCGTCTAGCGGCGCGAATGCTTCGAACGCAGTTGATACGGATGACCACACAAAATGGGAATCAACGGGTAATGAGCCAAATAAATGGCTGACAGTTGACTTGGGGAAACCGACCGAAGTCGGGCGCTATATTCTCAAACACGGCGGGACTGCTATTGTACACAACTTTGATCTCGAAGCTCGAAACTATCTTAATACCAGAAGGTTTAAAATTCAGTACAGTAACGACAATGCAAACTGGACGACTGTAGTAGATAAACAATATAATGCTTATTGGCAAAACGATGAGAACTTTGAGCCGTCGATTGGACGGTACTGGAGGCTCTACATCGAACAGCCAACGCAAGCAACTATGGATAAAGCTACAATACACGAATTTCAACTGTTTGGCATTGCGCGCCAAATAAGCGTACAAGCGCCGGACAAAATAACAGTCGCTCTTGACGGCAATACCGCGTTTTACGGCGACACAATTAACTTCACTGTCAACAAAGGGAATACCAGTTTGAATGTTGACGCCATAACGCTGAGAAGTGAGAGCGGCGCGTTGTTACAATCTCTGAGTCCCAACTACAATGGAGTTTACAGTTTTACAATGCCCGACAGGAATGTTGTTATAAGAGTATCAACGGCGGAATCAGGCATAATAGACGGAAAAGTGGAGGATGAGCCTGACGGAGTACTCGACTTGATTTTCACCGTTGAAAGTGACCTGATCCATGTAAGCGTTACAACGCTGGCTGAAGTTAGAAAGCTTGCTCTTTATACAAATGACAAAAAAATAAGCCTACATAGACAAAACATAACAGATATGGGCGATACACTAAAATGGGATCTATGGTTCAAAATGTATGATCCCGGTGAATTTATTATTGACGTCCGGGGCGGGATCAAAGCGTTTAACGAGAGCGACTTGAAGTTCAAAGTGACGATGATCGGCAGCGAGGGAGGCCTTGTCCCTCTCGTTTCCTCTATCAAGTAAACGGCCAAAGCGCCTAGTTTCTGTTCAGTGTCACCCAAAAATACAAGCTGGTTACAGACAACGCATGGGTACAGCTGTGAAAACTCGTATTATTGGCAAAAAATTGTTTGCGGAGCCTATAACCATTGTGGGTTTTTTGAATGACACTGAACAGTCTCTGCGCCGGGTTTATAGTTTGTTTCAACTTTATTCACGCTATGGACATAAAAAATTATTATCATACACTGTACAAATTCCTCTCATAAGGAGACCGCTGTCATGTATAGCAATTACAATAATGAGAACAAAGAATACCCCGACGCTGAATATGCGCCGCTACCGACTAGTCCGGAGCGGGAGGACGTTTGTGAGCAGGAAGACTTGAGCCGCAGCGCTCAGGCTACCCCGAGCATTTCAGCGTACGCGCCCCCATACAGCGTGCATCCCGCTGCCGTTCCAAGCAGCACGCATCCCGCCGCCACTCTAGGCAGCGCAGTGATCGATCCTCTGGGAGAACGGCGAGGCGCTCAGCCCGCTTCTAATGGCATACCCCAACAACAACGCGTGTTCGCGTTTAAAGGATATTATCAACAAGACGATAGCAAACCATATGCACAGCGCGGTGAGGATTGGCGCGAGCCTATATATAGCCAACCGCCGCGCGAAACAGAGGCAAACATGTATACTCCGGGGATATGCGCAGCCCAACCTAATTCCAACAGACGCCAAGAACCGGTGCGGCAGGAGCGCGAACCCAGAAAAAGCACCGGCGCCGTCGGCAGGGTCCTGCGCGCGGCGTGCCTGATAATCGTATGCGTAGCGCTTAGTGGGGCTGCTGCTTATGGCGTTGTGGAAGGCTGGTTCGGCTTGCCTACCTCGCAGGAAAGCAAATCTGAAGACGAGTCCCCGGTCGTCAATCAGGTCGTTCTTGGCGGCACAAACCAGAACAGCCAGCGAAGCGACCTGATGCCGTCTTCCGTCGTCTCAAGCGGCGTGAACATGTCGGCGGAAGATATATACGATATGGCGTGCAGCCAGGTCGTGGGAATTAGGACCGAGATGGCCGGCATGTCGAGCATGGGAGGGTTTTTCAACGCCCCGCAGGGGTCGTCCCTGGTTTCCGGTTCCGGGTTTGTTATATCAAGCGACGGTTATATACTCACAAATTATCATGTGGTCGAGACCGCGTACTTAAACGATCTTCCGATAATTGTTTCTCTCCATGACGGATTGGAGTTTAACGCGGCTGTGATCGGGTATGAGTCAAGTAATGATGTCGCATTAATAAAAATAGAAGCGAGCGGGCTCAACGCGGCAGTTATCGCCAACAGCGACAATATCCGCGTCGGACAGACTGTATACGCCGTCGGCAACCCGTTCGGCGACTTGGTTTACACAATGACCGAAGGCATTGTTTCTGCGCTAGACCGGATCGTTTCCGTTGAGGGAAAGAACATTGACACTTTCCAATTTAGCGCGGCTGTCAACTCCGGGAATTCCGGCGGGCCGGTCTTTGACGCCAGCGGAGAGGTAATCGGAATCGTATCCGCGAAAATCAAGGGTGATTCTGTCGAGGGTATCGGTTTTGCGATACCTATAAGCGACGCTATTGACATTGCGTCCGAGCTTATTGAACACGGCTATATAACGGGCAGACCGCTTATTGGCATTAATGTCCAGTCTGTCACCGCTGCGCAGGCCGCTTATTTTGACTGGGTAGTGGGCGCATATGTCCTAACAGTCACGCCAGGTTCGCCAGCGGAAAAAAGTGGAATTAAGGTTGGCGATATAATTACGAAACTCGGAGACGCGGAAGTTGATTCAAGGGAGTCCCTCATATTCACTTTGCGTAAGTATAAAGCAGGCGATACAGCGACGTTGAGTATTTGGCGCGCCGGTGAGAAAATCGCGATTACCATAACGTTTGACGAGAATCTGGAGGCTGGTCAGCCTCAGCGCGTCGAACCGCAGCCCAACCAGCGGCCCGGAGACTAGCGCAGCCCACTTTAGTGCCTAATGGATTGTTGGAGTAAATAGAAATCAATAAAATCCCCTCGTCTAACACCGTATTCTGACTCCTGACTTCTGAATTCTGGCACCGCGCTTTGGGTTGTGGGCAAAGCCCGCCTTAGGAGGATAGTTGCATTGAGTAAGACTAGCAGTATACGTACTGCTGCGATAATCGCGATTATTGGAAACACTGTTTTAGCCGTGTTGAAAATAGCGACGGGGCTTTACTCAAACAGTAAGGCTCTTCTTGGCGACGGCATTGATTCGTCAACAGATGTGGTTATTGGAATAGTCGCGCTTGCTGTTGTTGGGATAATCTCAAAACCTGCTGATATAGAGCATCCATTTGGACATAGGAAAGCGGAAACCGTCGCTACTGCTTTTTTGTCATTTGTCATATTTTTCGCTGGAACGCAACTCATCATTAACGTCGTGTCGGACCTAATAAATGATGTTCATACTGTCGTTCCGTCGGCACT
>WRNV01000030.1 GCA_009776445.1 Oscillospiraceae bacterium
AACATCAGCACAAAGAAAGTCATTAGGAGCGTGACCATATCCGCGTATGTAGCCATCCAGCCGTCGGTTCTCTCTTCGGGTTCCTCAACAGCATCGGCGGCNCCGCCGCCNGANCTATCATCCTGCTGGCCGATGTCCTTTGCCAAAGCTAATCACCTCCGGATCTAAACGCTTTACTGTCGTTTGTGTTTAGTTGCTCGACCAGATAGTCTTTGATGACTCTTGGGTTATCGCCGTTGAGAATTGATAACAGCCCGTTGCATACCATCGTTTTACAGAACACTTCTTTTTTGTTTAGCAGTTTCAGCCGCCCGGCAATTGGAATAAAAATGATGTTGGCAAACATGGAACCGTAAAGAGTCGTTATCAGAGCCGCAGCCATGTTTGCGCCGAGGTTGTTTATTGCGCTTGGGTCAGCGAAGTCAAGTCCCATTAACATGTTGACCAAAGAAACAACAGTTGCGCACATCCCAAAAGCTGGCGCGAAAGCCGCTGCTTTTTCATATATTGCCACTGCTTCGGCATGGCGCTCTTTGACGCCGTTGATACAGTCTTCCAAAGCGAACTTAACGGAAAACTTATCAAGCCCGTCAACCATCATACGAAGCGCGTAACGCATAAGCGGGTCGTCGACTTGTTCTTTTTCGAAAGCGAGCAAGCCCTCCTTGCGCGCCTTTTCCGCCAAGGAAACGATTTTCTCGATGTACTCTTTCGGATTGGATTCCTTTCCCAGCAGCACCTTGAAGTGTCCCGGAACTTTTGACAATACAGACATCGGGAATCCGGCCATCAAAGCAGCTATCGTCGGAATTAGGACTAGCAAAACGCTTGGCAGGTTTATGAAGTCGTTGAGGTCGCCGCCCAGTATGATAATGCCGGCGATTATCGCGCCAAACGCAAGTACCATCCCGATTATAGTAGTGATTCCTTTCATCAGCTATACGTTTCCTTCTTTCTCTTCAGGCCACTGGGCGTCGTTTGTCAAAACAGTAACCGTATTGTCGCGTATCTGGGCCAAACCGCCGGACAAAACTATTTTGCGGTCTTCTTTGTTGTTGAGGATGCGCAGCGCCCCAGAGTCTAGCACTGCCGAATACGTTTCATGACGCGGTAAGACACCCATATCGCCGCTAACACAGCGCAGTATAACCATATCGGCGTCCCCGTCGAACTTAACGTTTTTTGGCGTTACTATTCGTAGGCGCATTTTGTCAGTAGCCATATATACCTATCCTTTATAGCTTTCGATTACTTCGTCAATGGCGCCTTTGTTCAGGAAACACCCCTCGGGGATTTCGTCATAATTTCCTTCGATGATCCCCTTGAACCCTTTGATCGTGTCGGCGATACGCACGTATTTGCCTGGAATCGACGTGAATTTCTCAGCTACGGAGAAAGGCTGAGACAGGAAGCGCTGGACTTTCCTCGCCCGGTCGACGATCAGCCTGTCGTTTTCGGAAAGCTCGTCCATGCCAAGGATCGCGATGATGTCCTGCAAGTCTTTGTACCGTTGGAGTATGTTTTGCACCGAACGCGCCGTGTTGTAATGATCTTCGCCGACTACGTTGCAATCAAGGATACGCGATGTGGAGTCGAGCGGATCGATCGCCGGGTATATCCCCATTTCGACTATCGCTCGCGACAAAACCGTAGTAGCGTCCAGGTGTGTGAATGTAGTCGCCGGCGCCGGGTCAGTGAAGTCGTCGGCGGGGACATATATCGCTTGCACGGATGTTATGGAACCTGTTTTAGTCGAAGTGATGCGTTCTTGCAAACTTCCCACTTCGGTGGCTAGCGTCGGTTGGTAACCGACGGCGCTAGGTACGCGCCCAAGCAGCGCCGATACTTCCGAGCCGGCTTGAACATACCGGAAAATATTGTCAACGAATAATAATACATCCTGCATTGATACATCCCGGAAATACTCGGCGATCGTTAGCCCGGAAAACGCGACGCGCATTCGGGCGCCGGGCGGCTCGTTCATCTGGCCGAAAACCAATGAAGCTTTGTTTATTACCCCTGAGTTGATCATGTCATTATACAAGTCTATGCCTTCGCGCGTACGTTCGCCGACGCCCGCGAAAACGGAATATCCGCCGTGTTCGGTGGCGATGTTGTGTATCAATTCCATGATAATAACGGTTTTTCCCACACCGGCGCCGCCGAAAAGCCCGATTTTCCCGCCCTTGGAATACGGGCATAACAAATCTATCGCTTTTATGCCTGTTTCGAACATCTCAGTAGTCGCGGTCTGATCAAAAAATCCTGGCGCGGAGCGGAGGATAGGCCATCTTTCCTTTGCTATGACTTCAGGTTTATTGTCAATAGCGTCGCCGAGGACGTTGAGCATGCGCCCCAAGGTCTCCTCGCCGACAGGGACGGTAATCTGAGCTCCTGTGTCCACTACCTCCATACCGCGGACAAGACCGTCCGTAGAGTTCATCGAAACGCAACGAACGACATTATCACCCAAATGCTGCGCGACTTCAAATATAACTTTACCGCCGTCGCGCCGCGCTTCTATCGCGTTATACAGCGTGGGAAGCTTGGAGTCGAACTTGATGTCAACCACCGCGCCGGTGATTTGCAGTATCCTGCCTACGTTTTTATCAGCCAAACTAATCTCTCCTTATCCGAGTGTTATTTCAAGGCGTTCGCGCCGCTGACTATCTCGGTGATTTCTTGCGTGATCAGGCCTTGGCGTACACGGTTATATTCAAGCGTCAGATCGTCTATGAGGTCGGTAGCGTTGCGGGTGGCCGAGTCCATGCTGGTCATGCGCGAAGAGTACTCGCAAAGCGCCGATTCCAGCATCGCGCCGAAAACAGTTATATTTATGTACATCGGGACAGCGTATGAGATAAACGTCCCAACATCCGGGTCATATTTCATGTCGATATTCCCGGCATCGTCGCCGTTATCGGGATCAGCCATGATCGGCAGCAGTTTTTCCATGCGCGGGGAGTGCGCTAATACCGATTCGAAATGCGAGTATATGAGATATACCTCGTCGACCTCTCCAGACTTATACATAGCGGTCACACGGTCTCCAATGAGCTCGGCGCTTTCAAAAACCGCTGATTCCGAGGCCCCTGCGTATTTGAATACAACTTGCTTGCCCCGGCGCCGGAAATAATCCGCGCCCTTTGAACCGACCGCTATGATCTTAGCGTCTTTGCCTTCGTTCGCGTTGATAAACGCCAGAGCTTCCTTCGATATGTTGACGTTGAATCCGCCGCACAGGCCGCGATCGCTTGTAAGCACCACATAGGCTATGCTTTTGACATCACGGCTTTCTGCGAACTCGACTTCCTCTTCTCCTTCTCCTTCGCCGCCAATGCTTGCCTTGACGCCTTCCATGACAAGCTTTATATTTTCGCACATGGGGAGAAAATCATCAAAACGTAACCGGGCTTTTTGAAGCTTCGACGTGGCGACAAGATCCATTGCTTTCATGATTTTTCTTGTGTTGTTAACACTTGATATTCTTTTTTTGATAACTTTCATCGTTGCCATCGCGTAAACCTCAAAAAAATTAGATTAAAGGCTACTGACGAATTCACCGCAAGCTTCTTTGATCCGTTTTTCCAACTCGGCGGAAACTGTTTTTTTCTCGCGGATTTCGTCCTGAATATCTCTATGCCTGTCGCCAATAAACAATAGGAATTCGGCTGCTGTTTTGAGTACTGACCCGACTTCAATTTCGGAAAAGTATCTGTATGTCAGCATATATAGAAGCAGCACCTGATTCTCCACGGGCAACGGCTCGTATTGAGGCTGTTTGAGCAACTCGACGATCCGCTCTCCATGTTTTAGACGATCGAGCGTGTCTTTGCTGAGATCCGAACCAAACTGCGAGAACGAAACGAGTTCCCTATACTGAGCAAGCTCTATACGGAGCGGGCCTGCTATCTTTTTCATAGCGGGGATCTGGGCCGACCCGCCGACGCGGGAAACAGAATAACCCGGGTTGATGGCTGGTCGGACGCCGTTGTTGAACAATTCAGTTTCCAAGTATATTTGCCCGTCTGTGATGGATATCACGTTTGTCGGGATATAAGCGGATATATCGCCCGCTTGCGTTTCTATCACCGGTAGCGCTGTCAATGATCCGCTGCCTCTTTCTTTACTAAGCTTCGCGGCGCGTTCCAAAAGCCTGGAATGTAGGTAGAACACGTCGCCTGGATACGCCTCGCGCCCGGGGGGCCTACGCAGCAAAAGGCTCATTGCCCTATAGGCGACCGCATGCTTTGACAGATCATCGTATATGACAAGCACGTCTTTTGCGGGTTCGTCTCCTTGCCGGATTTTTTGCGAACCGTTTTCCATCCATTCCTCGCCGATGGCGCACCCTGAGTAAGGCGCCATGTATTGAAGCGGGGAAGGGTCGCCGGCGGCAGCGACGACTACAGTTGTATACTCCATTGCGTCCGCTTCTTCAAGGATCTTGACGATGCGAGCGACAGTGGAGTTCTTTTGACCTATCGCAACATAAATGCACAGGACGCCGGCACCTTTTTGGTTTATTATCGTGTCGACACATATGGCTGTTTTGCCGACCTGCCTATCGCCGATTATCAGTTCGCGTTGGCCTCGTCCTATCGGAATCATGGAATCGACCGCTTTGATGCCCGTTTGTAACGGCATATTAACTTCAGCGCGTTCAATGACGCCTGGAGCAACACGCTCGATTTGACGTGTCTTGGTATACGGGATTGGGCCTTTTCCATCAATAGGCTCGCCAAGCGCCGATACAACGCGCCCTAACATCGCGTCGCCGACGGGAACCTCCGTGATGCGGCCGGTCCTTTTGACGATATCGCCTTCCTTAACATGGGAGTCAGCCCCCAACAGAACCACGCCTATACTGTCTTCGTCTAAATTGAACGCAATACCGAAAACATTCCCGGGAAACTCCAGCAGTTCTCCGCTCATCGCGTTATCCAGGCCAAATACGCGGGCAATGCCATCGCCGACTTGAATAACGCTGCCTGCTTCAGAAACGTCCAGTTTTTCAGAGTAAGCCTGGATCTGCCGTTTGATAACCGAGCTTATTTCATCCGGTTTGAGTGTCACGCGCCGCACCCCTCTTTCATATGAATTATCAAATCGCGCAACCGAGTTTTGACGGTCCAGTCAATATAATAGCCATCTATAAAGATATACGGGCCACCAATAAGCGACGGATCTACTTTCAGCGAAATATCTATGATTTTGTTGAGTTTCTTCGAAAGGGTCGTCTTCATTTCCGCGAGCTGAGACTCGCTGATCGTGGACGCGAAATAGACCGTTGACTTGATTTTCCCTTTATGGCGCTCAATCATTTCAATCAATTCAGTGAGCGCCGGGAGTAAAAACTCTTCACGGTTCTTTTCCGCGACTAGATTCATAAATCCAAGCAAATCTTTGTTGACATACTTGCCAAAAACTTTGCTAAAGAGTTCCTGTTTTTTCTGGGCTGGTATATGTGGGTGGACGAGAACCTGGCGGCACTCGTCATCCTGTAGCGAATCGTGTATAAATACAGATTGGCTCAGAAATTCGTCGGTTAAGCCTCTCTGTACAGCCAATTCGAACAGAGCGGACGCGTACAGGGCGCTCAATTTCTCCATTTCATACTCTCCAGATCAGCCATCGTTTCGGTAAAGAGCTTGTCATGAGCTTCCTTGTTCATGGAGAGCTTAACGAATTTTTCGGCCATGACCGCTGAAACATCGATGATGACGGTGCGCATTTCGGTTTCTGCGCGCTCCCATTCCATCTCTATATTCGCGGCGGTACGCGCCTTGAGCGCGTCAGCTTCTTTTTTCGCGTCAGATATAACGCGGTTGCTCGTCTCCGTCGCGAGTTTTCGGGCTTCGCTAAGGATTTCGTCCCGCTCGCGGGTAATTTCTTCCATTTTTTGCTCGTATTCGAGTTTTAGTTCTGTTGCTTTAGCCATATCGCCTTCAGCTTTGGCGAATTGGCCCTGGATTTTTTCCGCCCGTTTTCGCAGAAAGTCGCGGACAGGCCGATAGAGCATGTATGCCAATATGGCGGCTAGTATGCACACGTTGAGTAAATTCGCGCCGGCTGAAATGACGGTATTCGCATCCATACCAAACGGAGGCGAGTCGGACACGCTGGAAATAACAAGCCCAAAATCCAATACAATCACCTACTTCCCAAGAGATCAACGCATAGATCATGCGCAGGACGCGAGATATCCCAGACACAAAAATTCAAATTGATGAACCGCAGTGTATTTGGGAATCTAGGTCTACCTACGGCTTACTTTACTATGCCGGACTGCACGACTTCGATAAAGCGGTTTACAAGAGGATTGGCGAACAACAGCAGCAATGACATTACGAGACCGTATATGCCGCTTGTTTCAGCCATAGCCAAGCTGATGATCATGGCGGAGTTTATCGCGCCTCTTGCTTCGGGCTGGCGCGCTATGGACTCGATCGCTTTAGAAGCAATATTCCCTTGTCCAATGGTGGATAGAAAGCCCGCAAAGATCGACAGTGCCGCTGCGTACTGTCCGGCAGCGATGACAGTAGCCAAAAATTCCATGTGTAGTTTCCTCCGATTCGTTTAGATTTGTGTTTTTTTACGCGTTTATATAAATTATTTTTGCGCTGAAGTGTGGGGCGCAGGGGAGAGAGACACGGAGTAGGGAGATACGGGGGGGCGCGCGTGTGAGAACCGTCAACATTCAGGTATTTCTGACGAACTGGTTATAAATGACAGGCTTAACGTTACAAAAATATATGTCTGTAGCACTCCTGCAAACACGTCAAAATAGGCGTGGAGGGCGGCGGGAAAAATGAAACGCGCTAGCATAGGAGTCATCGAGTAAAGCAAAGTCATCATGATAAGCCCTGAGAGCATATTGCCAAACAACCTGAAACTGATTGATATAGGCCTAGCTAGCTCGCCGATGAGATTGACTGGAAAAAACAAGAACATCGGGCTAAAGAAACTTTTTAAATACTCGCCTTTGCGAAATTTGGCGCCCATAATATGGGTCAGAGCGAACGTCATGAGGGCAAGAGCTACAGTGAAAGACCAATCCGCTGTCGGGGGGCGTATACCGGGGATTAGTCCGCTAAGGTTTGACAGCAGGACAAAAACGAACACAGTGAAAAACCAATTGCCTATGGACATAAGCCTTTCACCTGCGGTTGACCGTAAATAGTTGTCGAAGAGTTCGACGATCGCCTCGATAACGTTCTGGAAACCTTTTGGCATTTCTTTGAAGTTACGATACTTGATTCTGACGATTATGGCAAAAATAATGAGCAGGCCCATTATGATCCATGTTGATACTACCGTGTCCGTGATCCTAACTTCTATGCCGCCTATCTTAACGATCCCATAAATTTTTATATTAATATCCAAGTTTTTATCGCTTCCTTGAAATTCTTGGCTTAAAGCCGCAGCTAGCGCTGATATAAACGAGAATTTGTATAATAATCAACATAAGCTGAACATTAAATTGGAATTATCACACTTATAGAATACAAAAGATTGAAAAGAATGTCAAGGCCAAAAATAAAAAATCTATGATTCAATTTTTGTTATTTGTTACAGTTTGCCAAAGTGTTATTCTACTTCTTCAAGTTTCATCGACCTGACTATAATAAGGGATATCTGCAAAGTGAAGATGCCGGCAGCGGCGCCCCATACGTTGATAAACGGAGGATCGACGTAAACTGAAACCAAGCCAGCCGCAAGCAATACGATACCTGTTAGAAGATACCTCAAGAGGTATTGGATACGGATATAGTTTTTACCTGCGTCAGGTATTTCAAGGCTTGTCGTTTTTTTAACCGCTCGCTCAAGCAAGAAAACTTTGAAAATATTAAGCGACGACGTCAATATAACGCCAAACGCAAAATATAACGCGTCGAGTGATCTGTAAATCGCGACGCCGCCCGCGATGATAAGCAGCGCGGCTATGCTGATAAACATAATCATTTTCTTTGACAGCAAGGACAAATTCATGTTGTAACCTCCTAAAATTTATTGCTAGATCCAATGTCACAGATAGATTTTATCGCCGCCCCTATACCCAATAAAGCACACACAATCAGAAGCCAAGGCGTGGTCGACAGCAGGGAATCAAGGAACCGCCCGAGCAAGATACCGACAGCTACGCAGGCGATTATTGTAATACCTACATGCGATAAATACGAGAGAGCCTTTATGAAGCCGTTCTGTTTACCTTTGTTATCACTATCCATAGCACGATCCTTTCACAGTAATAATAACTCATAATTGTAATTATATCAATAATAATGATAAAAATAAATAGAATATGTAGAAATATATACATATCCTATCAGATGGTTTTCTTTGCTAATGGTTATACGCGGCTTTTTCTTATAAACTCCAGCTTCGTCTCGCTTATCACTATAGCCGCGAATGTCAGTACAAAACCTACTACTAATCTGAAAGTAAACGCTTCATTGAGGATTACCAGTGAAGATAAAGCGCCAAAGACCGATTCGACAGTCATAATAACGGCTGCTTGTGAAGGGGGCGTGTATTTTTGTCCGAAAATCTGCAGCAGTAGGCAAACCGCCGTGGAAATGACTGTGAGAAATACTAGGGTCCAAATGTCGGCGACAGCCATGAGCGTCGGGAACGGTTCGAATATTGTGGCGGCGATAAGAGCTGCAACGCCGACAAAAGCGAATTGGAACATTGCCAGTACTATAGGATCGCGCCCATGTATAAATCTGGCGGTCACGACAAGGTGGTTCGCGTAGAAAAATCCGCACACGATAGTCAGAGCATCGCCTACCCCAATTCGCAGGTCGCCGTCAAGTGAAATCATGCCGATACCGATTAGGCATATAATAGCCGCTGACACATTGTATCTGTCCGGGCGTTTTTTATTGTATGCCCAGTAGAGAAATGGGACTATTACACAGTATACAGACGTCAGAAACGCATTTTTGCCCGGCGTCGTCTGGCGTAGGCCGTATGTTTGGAATAAATAGCCGAGCAACAGGGCCAAGCCCATCAGGGCACCACCAAAAAGATATGATTTATCCAGTTTTTTTAGCTTACCAGCGCATATAGGCAAGAGTATGAGGGCGGCGCCGCAAAATCTGAAAGCAAGTATATAAAGAGGCGGGACGCTTGACAGCACGTTTTTCATCAATACGAAGGAGATACCCCAAATAAAGGTGGCTACGAATAAGCCAACTCTGCCAAGACTCTTCTTTTTTGCGCTGTTCATCCCGTCCCTGCTTTCTTGATGTATCTTGACGCCGAATTAAGCATCATTCGCTTTGTCCCCGTTTTTTCAAATGCGATTTCCAGCAGCGAGTCGCCGCCCACACGGGAAATATTGGTTACAACCCCATACCCGAACACTTTGTGCTCGATCTTGTCGCCGTTACGGAGTTTGACTGTTTGATCAGTCGACGGTTTGGGAACTACACCGGTTTCCCGGGATTTGAGCTTAACAGGCAGGGGAGATGAAGAGGAGGGCAAAGGTGGGGATCCATGCGTATGGTCTCCGGTGTCGTGGTCTAGGCTTTCGATGGGATCCGCAAAACTAAAATCGTGGTATTTGTGCCTCGGTTTAAATACATCTATGTTTTCCTTTCGTATTTCCTCCAGGAAACGCGACGGCTGCGCCGCCATAGTCTTACCAAAGAGCATCCGGCGCCATGCGCTGGTAAAGTAGAGCTTGCGCATTGCGCGCGTCATCGCGACATAGCAGAGACGTCGCTCCTCCTCGATCTCATCCGGCTCGCCAATAGAGCGGATGCCTGGGAATATCCCCTCTTCCGCCCCCACGATGAATACAGTGTCGAATTCGAGTCCTTTCGCGCTGTGCATAGTCATCATCTGGACACGATCCACGCTTTGGTCGTCGCGGTCGAGGTCTGTAAATAGGGTGGTTTCGCTGAGAAAATCAAATAAGGAACCGCCTTGTTCATTCATGAAGCGGATTATATTGGTTTTAAGTTCTCTGACATTTTCTATTCGCGATTGGTTTTCGTATGTTTTTTTCTCCTCCAGCATCTTGATATATCCGGTTTGGCTTATTAATATATCGTAAAGCTCATCAAGCGGGACTATGTCGGAGTTTTCGCGAATTTCAGCAATCATGTCGGCGAACTGTTGAAGCCGCCCGGCGGAACTTTTCAGTTCTTCATGTTTGAGTGCTTCGCCAATGATATCGTAAACTGGGCAAGCCGATTGCGTAGCCAGGACAGTGAGACGGTTCACAGTCGTCGCGCCTATGCCTCGCGGCGGAGTGTTGATAATCCGAAGCAGACGGACGTCGTCTCGCGGGTTATATATAACGCACATGTACGCGAGCATATCTTTGATCTCAGCCCGCTCGTAGAACCCCGTGCCTCCAATTATCCTGTAGGGTATGCCGACGCGTTTGAAAGCTGTTTCCAACTGGTTTGACTGCGCGTTCATACGGTACAGTATTGCATGCTCGTCCCAGCGCCGGCCCTGAGCGGAGCTGGCGATGATAGTGTCCGCCACAAAGCGAGCTTCTTCAAGCTCGTCAGGTATGACGCGCAGTTCAGGCTTATCGCCGCGTTCGTTGTCCGTCCACAGTTTTTTGCCTTTTCTTTGATGATTATTGCGTATCACGTCGTTGGCGGCGTCCAAGATATAGCCTGTCGAACGGTAATTCTGTTCAAGGCGGATCACACGGGCGTTTTTGAACTGCTTTTCAAAGTTTAGGATGTTTTCTATTGTCGCGCCCCGAAATTTGTAAATACTTTGATCGTCGTCGCCGACGACGCAGATGTTGTTGTGACCGCCGGCAAGCATGGAAACTAGCAGGTATTGGAGATTGTTCGTGTCCTGGTACTCGTCGACGAGTACATATTTGAATTTATCCTGGTAGTAACGCAGGACATCCGGATTCTCTTTGAATAGCTGCGTAGTTTTAAGTATGAGATCGTCAAAATCCAGTGCGTTCGACGATTTTAGCCGACTTTCGTACTCTAGGTACGCTCGACCAATCTGTTTGCGCCGCGCGTCGCCGTTTATTTCAGCAGACGAGAGGAAATCGTCGGCTGATATCATGGCGTCTTTTGCGCGGCTTATGTATCCTAGTACAGCTTTGGGAGTAAAAGTTCGCTCTTCTATGTCCAGGTCTTTGAGTATCCGTTTCATAAGAGATGCCGAATCGGAAGTGTCGTATATCGCGAATGACCTTTCATATCCGAGCCTGTCTATGTAACGCCTAAGAATGCGAACGCAAGCTGAATGGAATGTGCTTGCCCAAATATCCTCCGAACCTTGACCGAACATTTTTTCCAGTCGCTGTTTTAGCTCTGTTGCGGATTTGTTGGTAAACGTTATCGCGATTATTCGCCAAGGCGGGACAGGGTCGACGGCGCATAGTTCGCGGATTTTTGCTTTTGACGGTTCTGGCGATGAGGATGAAGGTGACAAATATGCTTCCAGAATGCCAATATCACTTTCGGACGCGTCGTCAGGCACATATTCGCTGTCTGATGCTTCTCCATATTTTAGTATATTAGCGATACGGTTGATCAATACTGTCGTTTTTCCACTTCCGGCGCCGGCGAGCAGCAAAAGTGGGCCTTGAGTAGCCATGACCGCTTTGCGTTGAGTATCGTTGAGGTGTGTAAAGTCGCGGCTTATCGCCGCCTGACGAAGGCATATGAATTTTGACTTAAGTTCCGAGCAAATCATTCAATTACATCCTTTACGTTACGCCTTTCTTAGCAACAATAAGTTTCCAACTGTTCCGGTTGCCCGCGCGTTGGATTATACACTATGTACAGGGAGAAAGCAAAGGAAAGCAAAGAAAAGATAAACGAGAGCCTATCGCTCCCGCTTACCTAACAGATTATGAGGACAATAAAATGAAAAAAGATAATCTAGCGCTCCTGCACTTTTATGATAGCAATTAGTTATTAAGTAATCTACACTTAAATATTTCAATTGTATTAAATATCAAGAAAAATCAAGGTTTTTTAAAAATTTAATGTAAAATTATGGATTTTTCGGTTGCTGTTCAGTTGGCATCCAAAAACACAGGTTGGTTACAGGCAACGCACTGGTACAGTGGTGAAAACTAGTAACAATAGCCAAAACTTGTGTGCGGCGAATGTAACCATTGCGAGTTTTTTGGATACCAACTGAACAGTTTCATTTTCGTCAATCGAAAGCCAACCCAAACCATGGCATGACGCTTTGTCCAACAGTTGCGACATACAGGTAATCAGGCGCTGATATCATGCCAAACCTCCTGACCGTAGTATCTGCTCCGCCATTTGGAAAGCGACATAAAACAGCGTCGCGGCAATGCTCCGTAGGAGCTGGATCGCTAGATACAATGGCGTTATTTGCTGATTGCGTATGTTGATTCTGCGATCGCGCGGGTACTCTGACGACGCACTCGTTTGCGTGGGATGCCAGCATAATTGAAGATATCGCGTCAGGTTCAAATCCGTCAGGCGCCAACAACTCTTTTATCAACAGCGGCTCTTCCTGTCGAGGCTCGACAATGGCGCACGAAACGCCGCCGGGCGTATCGATTTGCACTAAAGCGCCATTTGACTCATGGCATAGTAGCTCTTGATACGACAATGCCCGTTCGTCTGCCCTAATATGAGGTATGCCAATTAGGAGGCTTTCGCGCAAGCGACCGTAGTCGCTGTGGGACACTTCTCGCGGCATAATCCGCGCACCGCTGTCTCTGTTTCTGTCTCCGACTCTATCTCTGCCTTTGCAGCTGGCATCGACACTTGTTGAAATAACTAGTTTTTGCTCATCTATATAAAACCATTCGCGCAGCTCAGAGCGGGCGCTGTAGAACCCAAAAAGGCTATCTTCTGATGGGCAAAGCGCTATAGTAGGGAAGCCTAAGTCGTTTCCCAAACGCAAAAGCACACGAACTACCGCCGCGCCTAGACCTTGGCAACGGTGTCCAGGTAGAGTAGCGACCCCGTATATCATCGCGCAAGGCAAAGAGGTCGCGCCATATACGGCGTCGCCAGTAGGGAGGAGGTAGCCTGCCGCGACCGGGACGCCGTCCTCTATGGCGGCAATGCATAGTTCAGGGTCGTAATAAAAGCCAAAAAAAGCTGATTCTTCGCCTTTGCCAAACACGCAGCGCCAAATATGTCGCAATTGCCGCTCTTCTTCTATGTTCGGGCAGCGGATCGATATCTCGTTTGCCTTCATTGTAATGTACGCTCACACGTCTCTTTGATGACTCGCTCGAGGCTTTTAAGATCCACGAATGTGTCCGGCCTTTTATACGGATCACGGAGCAGCGCGGCCGGATGGTAGAGCGCCATGAATTTCACGCCATCCTTGTCGTACCATTTGCCGTGGTCGCGTGTTATCTTAAAATTGCGGTCAATGAGTTCAGCAGCAGCGATACGACCAAGGCAAACGACGATTTTTGGGCTGATGAGCCTGTACTGGGCGCGCAACCAACCAAGGCAGAGTTCGCGCTCGTCAGACTGAGGGTCGCGGTTGCCGGGGGGTCGACATTTTACGATGTTTGCTATATAAATATTTTTGGTTCTGTCGAGACCGATGATTTTCAACATGTCGTCAAGTAGAACTCCCGCGCGCCCTACAAATGGTTCGCCTTTGAGGTCTTCGCTTTCACCGGGACCTTCGCCAACAAAGAGCACTTCCGATGAACAGGAACCAACTCCAAAGACTACATTAGTACGCGTTTTGTGAAGCTGGCACTTCTTGCAGTTATCGCACGCGCTGATGAGTTCGTCCCATGTCAGCATGAAGCATTCCTCCTTCCAAATCAACAAACAGAGTATACACTATCTTATAGTCAAATGTATACTAATGGGCAATAAAATTTGTTGATGTGTATGAAAAGATAATTGGAACAGATTATCACGATATAGCCGACAGTATTTATCTGTGAGTTAATAAAAACGCTAATGAACAAATCTTGGATTATATCATTTCAAAAAAGCACAATGGGTATGATGATATGATCAAAATGCTCAAAGACAGACATGCTTAAGTGAACAAGTGAACAGTACCAGATACCTTATGCGTTTTGTAATTCTCGCAGTGGTGTGAATTTATAATAATGCTGAAACATGGTAACTAAACCATTGTTTCAGCATTATATAATTATTTCTGACTACTTGTTAATATACCATTTGTTTACTGTACTGCTACCTGCGGAGCTGGATCTGATAGCGGGATGAAATCCGCTCCCCAGTAAAACGCTTTTGCTGTTACTGAACCTGCCGGAACGGTGCCGCTGGAATAAACCATTACGAAATCAAAATCACTTGCGTCGACAATTTGAGTGTTCTCAATAGTACCAGTAAGTCTGCCAGCTGCGTCATAGAAGGCGATTATAATCATCGAACCAGCGGGAGGCTCGTCGTCCAGCACTATCGAAGCGGTTGCGTTTGCGCCTTCAATGCTAATATGGAAGGTCTTCGTTTCCTCAACAAGCGCGTAAAGCGCGTTGTAGGCGTTGGTTGCGGCAAGCTCGGTATCCGAAGCCGTCAAAGCGGTTGCAGCCGCGAATGCCGGAGCAGTAGCACTTACGCCAATAGCCGAAGCGAGTGGCAATAAGTCTTTAGCGTTCTGGTACGCGCTGCGCTGTGTTGTTGCGTATGATATCGACGAATCCACGTTAAAATCATCGACAGGGAGAAGCGAGAAGTTATAGTTGACCGTTTTGCCGGAAGCGTTAATAATGTAGCACGACTTTGGCGTCGCCTGTGAACCCCAGCTTGTGTCGGCGCCGCGTCCACGTGACGCGATATTCATGTACATGTAGGTTGGAAGGCTGTCGTTATTGCGTCCGAATTGGTCATATACCTGATATACGCGCTTCGATCTGGCGTCGCCGAATTGCGTCGGGCTGTAGTGCAGAGCGTTGAACTCAAGCAAGTTTGACATATTGTATGCCGTCTCAGCATGGTTATAAGTGTAACCGCTCCCGTTCCCCGTGAACAGGTTGTTTGCCGCGAACGTTCCCGACTTCATGATAACGCCGAAGCCCGTATCGTCAGTTACCGCTGCCCAACGCGTGTCAAGGCGCTCGCCGGTATCTTGGCTGGTAATATACTCTACGTAGTTTTCCGA
This sequence comes from Oscillospiraceae bacterium, assembly GCA_009776445.1. Lineage (GTDB taxonomy): Bacteria > Bacillota > Clostridia > Oscillospirales > Oscillospiraceae > WRMH01. The sequence continues at coordinate 15,094 of WRNV01000030.1, forward strand.
CACTGTGGTAGAGTAAAGACCAACATCGGCGCCCGTTTTGCGGTCGATGTAATTCTCGTCAGGACCGCGCCCAAAGTATGTTATATTCTCCATGCCCGGCACTAGCCTCATGTACCCGCCGATGACGTTGATGGTCGACGACGCCGACGCGCCGAATACATAACGCGCGCTAACGTTGACCTCGCCCGTCGGGTAAATCTTGTAGGTCGTCGTTATTGTCACGCTTCGAGCAGCGGCAGCCGTGTTGGCGGATGTGTTGACGATTTCGACATAGTTAGCGAATATCGTCGCTACGCTGTAAGTCGTTGATGATTGAGTCCGCGCGGAACCAATATTCTTCCATCCTATGATATTTGTACCATTCGTTCCTTCTCCAAACTGGTTGTCGGTAACCGGCATATAGAAGTTTGGCTCGTAACCTAAAGTGGCAAAGGTTTTCCCCTTGTAGCTCATGTTGGTAAATGTGCCGGACGCTTTGTCAAACGTGTATGAGAATAGATCGTCGGGACCTGTAACCTCGATCGTCCCAGTCGTGCCTCCGCTCGTTCCTACTACGTCTATCTCATCAACTGCCGCCGGCACAATTCCCTTCGCGATAGGAGCAAAAGCCCCTGTTGTAAGCGCTACCTGGTTTTGGGCGACAATATATCCCGCCTCCGCCCAGTTTGTAGCAGCTCTCAGGTGGAATTGAATATTAAAGAAATACTCCGCTCCAGCCTTTGGCGTTACCGCGTCGAAATTCTGAGTAAAGTTTGCGGATGTATTCTTCGCGTTGCTCGTGCCATATGGCGCTGCGGCGACGTTTAGAACACCCTCGCCTTCCCTTATGACCTTGCCGTTTTCAGTAATCTGCCAAGTCATATCGTACGCGTTAGCGTTTGTGTACATGAATGAGTTTTTAACCGTGAATCCGACGCTAGTCGCGGTTGGGGTTCCATTCGCCGAGACTTTTAGCCTTTGATATAGGCGTCTGACTTCGGCGGCTTCTGGCTTCGGGGTGCGATCCGCAAGGATAACGCCGTTAGCACAAAAGTCGAGGTCGCCGCTTGAGTTGCCCCAGTCCCCGTCATAACCGAAGAACGTACCAATACCGGAGTTGTCGCCTCTTATGCCAGTGATGGTAGTTGAAGGCGGCACAGGTGTCTTAACTGACTGATCCACCCAGTCCCATATAAACCCGCCGGCGCTGTATGAATTACCTTCGCCTATGGCGACATATGTGTCCATGTTGCCCAGTGAGTTGCCCATTGCGTGAGAGAACTCGCAGTTGATCAGGACTTTATTTGCCGTGGAGGGGCTGTTGAAGGAACTGAACGACGGATACATACCCGCCCACATATCGGCGTAAGTCTGACCGTACTGCGCGTGGGTCGGGCGCCCACCGTTGCCTATTGTTCCGTTTAACTCGTTCTCGCGGGCTTTTATTGTCCATATGGAATAACCCGCCGAAGTAGCGTTCATGGAAGACTCGTTGCCAGCGGACCAAGCTACGACGCAAGCCATGTTCTTATCGCGTTCAAACATATTGAGCGAACGGTCACGAATCGTAGGCTGGAAAATACCGAGGGTCGATTGGCTCGTATTGCCGTGGCTTTCGTGATTCGCTTCATCCATTACGTAAATACCCAGTTCGTCAGCAACGTCGTAATACCTTGTATCGTGCGGGTAATGCGACATTCGCATCGCGTTTACATTGTTTAGCTTCATCAGCTCCTCATCTTTACGGATCAAAGCAAGTGTCATGGAGTAGCCCGTATCGGGGTTTACTTCGTGAATGTTTGTCCCGTAGAAGGTGAGACGTTTGCCGTTAACTAGGTAGTAAGACCCCGCCGACGCGGTGTAGACGCCGTTAGTAATCGTCTGAGAGTTGGCGGCGTTAACGTATTGAACATACCTAAAGCCGACTCGAGTACACAAATACTCCGTTTGAGATCCATTTTCCACATATATTACCAACTTGTAAAGGTATGGATCCTCGGCGGACCATAGATGTGGGTTCGCGATCGTCGCGGTGAATTGTGGTATCGCGAGCGATATGTTTGTACTATCCGTGATGCCAGGCGTCGCGGTATACCTGACGCCTCCGCCAAACGGCAAGGTTTCTGTGGTGATGTTGTTGGAACCGCTTACGCCGGAGGCGGTAACGAAATTGACAAACTTATATTCGCCGGTATCGCTGCCTTCCGCTGCAATGTTGCCTTCCGCATCATAGAGTTTGTAGCGGACAATATTGGAAACGCCATCAGTCCTTGTCGGATCCGCAAAATCGCGTACGGCGGCTTTCAGGTCAAATGTCCAGTCTGTGGGAGTTCCGTTATTGAGATTAGCTACCGACACAGGTTTCGTCGACAGTTCAAAATCCCAGATGTCTTCCATGTTGCGCGCCATAAGGTAAGCATTGCGGGATATACCTGATAGGCGCAACATATCCTGATTTTCAAGCCACGATCCCGAAGTCCAGCGGATCAATTGCAGGGCGATCACGTTGTCGCCGACATTAACATATGGTGTTACGTCTATCTCGTGATGAGTAAAAATATCGGTAGTCCAACCTGCGGGGCGGCCATTGATCCAAACATAGCAGGCGCTAATGCCGTCAAAGTTCAGGAATACCGCTTTGTCGCCCCAATCGGCTGGAATCGTGAAGTGCCGCTGATAGGTGCCAACGCCGTTATAGTTTGTCGGAGCGGCTGGCGCTGACGTACTGTTACCAGAGCGGTATAGTCCCCATGCATTACCTGAGTTAACGTATTGCGCCTGGTCATACTTCGCGGATCCGTTTTCATTGAAGTAAACCTGCCAGCTTTTTGGCACAGTGATATCATCCCAGGAACTGGCGTCGAAGCCCAGTGTGTTAAAATCGCGCGGCGCCTGGCCAACTCCCGCCGTCGGCCACGGTCTTGCAGCTGGGTTGACGGAAAAATAGAATTTCCACGTACCATTAAGCGGTAGAATATTTGTTGAGTTTGAAATCGTCCCGGCTTCATTAGCAAACGGATATAGCGTGAAACCATCCTTGGCTTTTGCCTCTGTGTCGTACAGGTAGTAGTTCGCGCGCGGGTTCTCGCCGCCAAGCGCGAATACAAAAGGTGTGGATGAGTTCGTACTCCACTCGTTGCCTGTGAACGCTATGTCGGGTTTGACGTAAATAATCATGGCTTTATCCGAACCAGTTGTCAGGGGCTGGAAAGTATAATCGGCAAAATCAGCAATGGAAAGGCTTATCTCCTTGGTGGTTGCGATTCTGCCTAGAGAAAGTGACCAATTGACGCCGCTGCCGGTCAGAGCGCCTTTCTCAGCAATGTCTTCCGGCGCTAGACTGATTTCGTTAACCGATAGCCCAGTTATTGCCGTGTCAAATGTTATATCTATTTTGGTTGATGGTGTTTTCGCGGCGGAGCTGCCGTCCGCTAAAACACTGTACTTTATAACGTCCGGCGGCCTTTTGAAGAGCGTCGCCTTGTCAGAAACGCCCGGGGTCAAAGGCACTATGACAAAGTTGGGAATATTTCCTATTGTCACTGTTACTTCACCGGCTTGGGCATTTATCAGTTCAAGCGACCAATTTTTGCCGTTTCCGGTCAAAGCGCCTTTCCCAGCAATACCGGCGGGGCTTAGGGTTATGCGGTCGGCGGTCAGACCCGTTACGTCTGTATCAAAGGTTATGTCAGCTTTTAATGATGTGACAGTCGCGCTGCCATCAGCCGATACAGCATACTTTGCGATCACGCCCGCGTATAATGTGACTTTATCGGCGTCTACCGCGCTGGGCGTGAAGTTAAGCCCTGGGACATTCTGTAGGCCCAAAGTAACCTCGCCGGCTACGGCGTCGCTCACCGGAACCGTCCAGGTCAAGCCACCGTCCGACGAAGTAGGCGTACCTATCGTCGCCGAACCAGCCGGAGTCAGTGTAATATTCGCCGCTGTCAGAGTGGACGTCGCCGTGCCTAAACTCAACGTGATTTGTGAGGTCGAGGTCGTCGCGTCGCCGTTAGCGGTTGCGCTGAACGTGGCGGCGGCAGGGGTGTATTGGTATATGCCAATATTATCGATATATGTAGACCAGGTAATATTGGCGCCAAGGCGCGCGCCAAGTATTTGGATACTTGTCAAAGCCCCGGTCCAAATGTAATTTGTGGTAATGTTGCTGGTTGTTCCCGCATTGTTTTTGGGTCTAATGTCAAATGAGATGTTTTCCCCTTTTTTCAAGTGGATGTTTACAGAGTACCATTGTGTCCGGCTGGTTTGCCCGGTGGGCAGGATAGGCTCGGCAGTTCCCGCTCCTCCCGAGTAATAGCCTATATTGGTTTGGGTTGCGACCAAGCTTAGCGCTATAGGTAAGAGTTGAGCGTTTACCAACCTTATCTCACCTCGGCTGGTGCCGCCCGAAGGATTACCGGGGTACCAGTCAAAGGATATCATTGATTCGTCGGCCGCGTTGAGCGCGCTCTGGGTTCCGGCACTTATCGCCTTAAGCGCGTTTCGGCTGCCACTGATATTGCTCAGCGACCAAGACAGTTTATGTGTTGTGTTGGCGTCGGTTCCCGTTCCAACAGAGGTCGTAACGTTTGACGCAGCCACGCCTGCGTTACTGTCAAGTCCCTGTGTAGCGGCAAAGCTGAATAAGTCTGTTGTAGGGTTCTCAAAATCGGTACTTTCAATGTTGGTGTATCCTGCCGGAGGCGTAAGGCTTGCCCCCATAACTGGAATGGAAATTACCGGCAGCGTCGCTGCAACTAGCGCAAATGTAACTACTATTCTTAGAAATCTTCGCATTTTCAGCATTATATTACCTCCTAAAATAATCGTGTTTCCTCCCAAGAATTGTCGAGAATCCTATGGGAGTTAGTTACTCACGCAAAAGAACGGCGGACAAATCCCCCCCACCATCACTTAAACACATAGAGCCCGAGGCAAAAGTTACAGGGAACTGTTTTAGTAATGGTAAATTTATCACACGATTTCTTGAGCGTACTTCGTTATTTTAACAGTTATTGGCAGAATGTACAAGTGTTTGTTTATAGAACGATCATAAGGGCTTGAAAGAGAAAAGTAGTCGTGATATACTATATACGGTGATGAATCTACATTATGGAGGGTTCACTGTGGGAAACATATACAACAATAGTGATAACGCGAAATCAGCGGAAAAGACTAGCATTCTTGAATTGCTGGAGTTTACGATTGCGGGCCATTCCTATGGGATCAACGTTGCGAAAGTTACTGAGATCATGCAACGCTGCCCGATTACGCCAATGACTAAATCACACCCCTACATTGAAGGCGTCATTAAACCGCGCGGTAAAATCATCGCGCTAATCAATCTGCCCGAGTACATGCAGCTTGGCGAAAGCAGGAATCCGGACAGGGACATGTTTATGATTACAAACTTCGAAAACGTCAACTCCGCGTTCCATGTTCACACAGTCGAGGCGATGCATCGGATTAAATGGAGCGACGTTGAACGGCCTTCCGCAGTCATTTACGGCAGCAACGACAGCATCATCACAGGAACGACAAAAATCGGCGACAAAATAATAACTGTAATTGACTTTGAAAAAGTCCTGTTTGACATTAACCCCGATACAGGGCTGCAGCTTTCTGAAATCAAGGTAATGGAGAACCAGGAACGCAGCGCAAAGCCCGTAGTGGTCGTAGAGGACTCGGTGTTCCTGAAGAAAATGTTATTGCAGGCTCTTGAGATTGCCGGTTACACGAATATTACTTCTTTTGACAATGGGCAGGACGCGTGGGAATACCTTGAGAAAACCAAGAATGAATGCGCGGCTGGCGGGATTCCAATAAAACAAAAGGTGGCTATAGTCATTACCGATATTGAAATGCCCAGAATGGATGGGCACCACCTCACAAGGTTGGTGAAAAGCGATGAAGTTTTAAGTATTGTACCGGTCATCGTTTTCTCCAGCCTGATAGATGAGAACCAAATAAGCCAGGGGAAATCCCTTGGGGTCGATGCCCATCTGGCAAAGCCTGAGATCGCGAATCTCGTGTCAACAATAGATCAGTGGATATTGTAATAAGAATAGACTAGCATAGACTAGCGCCTCACCCAACCAGAAACTGGCTGGACGAGGCGCTGTGATTTGTAATCATTATACCTTTGTCGTTTATGTCACGACATCTTTACGCCGTTTCTATCGCGGCGGCTTTTTGTAAGTTCAACTTCTCGACGGCTGCTGCCCTCATCTTGTATTTCATTATCTTACCAGACGCGTTCATCGGAAAATCGGTCACGAAATCCACATAACTTGGGACTTTGTGCTTAGCCATATTGGCGCGTACATAAGCCTTGACTTCATCTTCGTGCATCGTTTCGCCGTTCTTAAGGACGATGCAAGCCATTATCTCCTCGCCATACTGCTCGGACGGTACGCCGATCACCTGTACGTCTCTTACTTTTGGGTGCGTGTATAGGAACTCCTCGATTTCCTTTGGGTAGATATTTTCGCCGCCCCTGATGATCATATCCTTGAGCCTGCCAGTGATGCGGAAATTGTTGTCAGGCTGACGGCAGGCAAGGTCTCCTGTATGCAGCCAGCCGTCCTGGTCGATTGCCGCCGCTGTTGATTCGGGCATTTTGTAATAACCCTTCATGATGTTGTAACCGCGCACTACGAACTCGCCGGTTTCGTTGTCAGGGAGTTGCTCCCAAGTCACAGGGTCGACTATCTTGCACTCGACGCCGGGGAGCGGCCTGCCGACGGTGCTGACGCGAACATCGACGGGATCATCGGTGGAACTCATCGTGCATCCGGGCGAACTTTCCGTCAAGCCGAAGACAATTGTTATTTCAGACATATTCATCTTTTTTACGACGTCCCGCATAACCGAGATGGGGCAGGGGCTTCCAGCCATAATGCCCGTTCTCATGTATGAGAAGTCGGCGGAGCTGAAATCCGGATGCTCCAGCATTGAGATAAACATTGTCGGTACGCCGTTGCATGCGGTGATTCGTTCCTGGTTCACGCACGCAAGGGCGGCTTTCGCGGAAAAATACGGCAGAGGGGACATCGTGGCGCCGTGCGTCATCGCTGCTGTCATAGACAGCACCATCCCAAAGCAGTGGAACATAGGGACGTGGATAAGGAAACGGTCCGCCGTGGATAGATCCATACGGTCGCCAATACATTTCCCGTTGTTGATGATGTTGTGGTGAGTGAGCATGACGCCCTTTGGAAAACCTGTAGTACCCGACGTATACTGCATGTTGCACACGTCGTCCTGACGCGTCAGCGCGGACAGGCGGTAGACCTCTTCAATGGGGACGCGGGAACCCACTTCGATAGCGTCTTCCCATGTGAGGCAGCCTTTCTGTTTCGATGTTACATTAATGATGTAGCGCAGAAAAGGCAGACGTTTGCACCGCAGCGGTTTCAGGGGGGAGGAGTACTCAAGCTCAGGGCATAGCGTCTTTATTACAGAGACGTAGTCTGAATCTTTATAGCCGTCGATCATGATCAGCGTGTGGATATCAGCCTGACGCAGCAAATATTCAGCCTCGCGTATCTTGTACGCGGTGTTCATTGTGACAAGGACAGCGCCTATCCGCACTGATGACCAAAACGCGATAAACCACTGAGGCACGTTTGTAGCCCAAACAGCGACCTTGCCGCCCGGTTTTACGCCAAGCGCGATAAGGCTGCGGGCAAAAGCGTCGACGTCGTCGCGGAACTGCGCGTACGTGCGCGTGTAGTCGAGAGTCGTATACCGAAACGCGTACTGGTCTGGGAATTCGTCTGTGACGCTATCTAACATTTGGGAAAACGTCATGTCAAGCAGTTCGTCTTTCGGCCATATATACTTCCCGGTTTTTCTAATGTTGTCGAAATACTTCTCCGTCCTGGCGCGGTTGCTGGCTAGCCGGTTCATAGTGTTGACGTAGTGGGGGAGTACGATGTCGGCGTCGTCCAGGCCGGAATTGTCGCCGGTCATATCAAGCGCGAGATGTTCCTTATAATCGATAGAACGCAGGGCGAGGAGCATGTCGCGCAGCGGTATCTCGCCATCGCCTGTCAGGCAGCGGATGACCGAGCCGCCTGAAGAAAACGAATCGCAAACGTGGACGGACTTGACATAAGCACCGAGATTGCTTATCGTCTTGTCGGCGGACTCGCCACCATATACGTAAGTGTTATGGAAGTTCCACAGAGCGGCGAGATTGTCACTCGCAAAACGCTCAAAAACGCCGCATAACCTACTAGAATCTGAATAAACCCCTTTTGTTTCAATGAGAATTGTTATACCGTCATCCTCCGCCTTTGGCAGGAGGACTCCGATCAGCGAGACGAGGCGCGCCTCGTCATCCGCCGAATCGTACTCCATATCGAAACATACATAAGGCGCGCGCAATACTTGTGCGAGTTCTATGCAGTCCGCAGCGTCACGGAGCGCAGCCCCAAGATCGTCGCCTTGTCCAGATACGTCTACGGTAACGCAGTCGATTTCAAGCAGCTTCTCGCTCAGCCGCCTAAGAAAATGCTGTCTTGCCTGCAAGTCCTCAATCAGAGTCGCTGCCTCGCTTTGCGAGTATACGAACTCGATTCCGTCCAGCTCCATTGTTTCAGCCAGATCGCAATGCTCGTCCCACTTGAGCTTCGGCCAAGCACTGGATTTATATGATAATTTCATTATTGGCTCCGCTCCTCGCTAACAATTTTGTTCACTGCGCTCAGGTAAGCGCGGATACTGGCACCGACGATATCCGTCGACACGCCGCGACCGGAGTAAAGCTTGCCGCCATGGCGCAGCTTGACAAGCGCGTCCCCGGTCGCTTCGCGTCCGCCGGTAACGGCTTGTATTTGAAATTCCTCAAGCTCGTAATGGACGCCAAAAACCTGCTCCGCCGCCCTCAAAGCCGCGTCGATCGGACCGTCGCCTGCCGATAATGCTTGGCTTTCNGTCCCGTCTTTANCNAGTTCGATGAAGGCCGTTGCTGTTATCGCATTGCCGCTGTTTATCACGTAGTTNCGCAGCTGATATACTGGAGACGACTGCCCGGATGTTTCGGCTATAAGCGCCTCGATATCGCGGACGACNACTTGCTTATTGCGGACGATATCCTTGAATTGCGCGAAGATACGTTCGAGATCATCCTCAGAAATATCATAACCAAGGGATATTATATACGTCCTGAGCGCATTGATATCTGCGTCTTGGGGAACCGTTACGCTTTCGCTTTCCCGCTCGACAACGTCTACGGACGCGCGGCCGGCGCTGGTCATGCCGGCAAGGGCGGCAAGCTGCGAATGGGTGCGTTGAAGCGCCGTGGTGTTGAAGTTAGAAGCGATGCCCAGTGTCTCGCCGCGGATTTTTATAACGTTGAGGAACTGTTCGAGCGAAAGTGTGCCTGAACCTGTGCTGGACGAAACTTTTATCTGCCTGGCGCCGGCTTTTATACCGCTGAGCGCGGCGGCGGAGGCAAGCCCTAAACTGTCCCTGCAATGCAGGGAGACGGTAACGCCGGAGAGTTCCGGTGTCGACTCATACACCGACAGGATAAATGCGGACAGCTCGTCGGGCAGCAATTCCCCAACAGAGTCGCACAGAGTGACCGTTTTGGCACCGGCTGCGATCGCCGCTTTCAGGACGCCGGAGAGAAATCCAGGTTCGCTACGCGCCGAGTCAACGGCGGTAAACTCGACGTCCGGGCATATACTCGCGCAATAAGCCGTAATCTCGCCTACGAGTGGCAATAACTCATCAGCTTTGATCTGTTGCCCATATTCCATCTGCACGGTCGAGGTCGGAACGATAATGTTCAGCCTCGGCTTTTTCGCCCTCGAAAGGGCTGCCCAGGTCCTGTCAATTTCTTGCTTATTGAGCGTGACCGGAACGCATACNGCGCTATATTCGATTGTAGAAGCGAGCGTTCTGATAAAAACAGAATCAGCAGGGGAGTCGCCCACATATCCAGTCTCNATGACGTCTATCCGCAGCTTCTCCAGCAGTTTNGCAGTTTCCAGCTTTTCCTTAAAACTCATCCGCGCCGCGTGTGTTTGTTCTGAATCGCGCAGCGATATATCTGTAATAGTAATATCAATCATTGTTATAACCTCATACTTCGACAGTCCAGCCCATATCGTCGGGAAGGGCGCCAGTCTGAATTCCATAAAGTGTGTCGTAAAGCCTTTTCGCGAGTTCGCCGACGCTGCCGTCCCTGATTTCAAGCGAGCTGTCTTTGAATACAAGCTTTCCAACCGGAGATATAACCGCCGCCGTACCGGACGCGAAAACCTCCTTAAGGGTTCCATCTTCGGCCGCTTTTTTGACGTCCCCAATCCTAAGCCGACGTTCAGATATATTAATACCCCACTTTTTTAGCAATTCAATGACTGAGGCGCGCGTCACCCCCGGAAGGATCGTCCCCATAAGCGGGGCGGTTATAACTTCGTCGCCAATCATGAAAAAGGCGTTTGAAGTGCCGATTTCTTCAACAAAACTGTGTTCAACAGCATCAAGCCAGAGGACCTGCTCGCAACCCAGCGAATTCGCCCGCTGTTGNGCCTTCAGCGAAGCCGCGTAGTTGCCGCCGACCTTGGCAAATCCAACCCCGCCAACAGCGGCGCGGACATACTCGTCCTCTACATAGATATTTGTTGGNGCCAAACCGCCGCCAGGAGTGTCGTAATAAGGTCCNACNGGTGAACAGATAATTACAAACAGATAGTGGTCGGCAGGGTGGACGCCCAAAAATGGGTCGTCGGAAATAACNAACGGGCGGATNTATAACGATGTCCCGGGCTTTTCGGGTATCCANTCCCGCTCAAGGTCGACGAGCGCCTTTATCGCGCCGACGAATAGCTCAGGATCGATATCTGGCATGCACATGCGGGCGTTCGACGCCCGGACGCGCTCGGCATTTTTGTATGGGCGGAACAGCAATACGCGACCATCCGAGGCGCGGTATGCCTTCATCCCCTCGAACATCTCCTGCCCATAGTGAAATACGGACGCGGCGGGGTCGATCGACAGCGGCCCGTACGGGATGATTCGCCCTTCGTGCCAGCCTATGCCTGTTTGGTATTTCATGACGAACATGTGGTCAGTAAAAACTTTACCGAACTTTAGCGTGTCAGGATCAGGTTTAGTTCTTAGAGCTGATGTTTTTTGTATTTCAAAGTTATAATTCATTTGTAATACCTTCTTTCCAATAATTGAAAGCTTTTAAGTTAATATCAGCCAACTTGGCTTTTGCTCCACTAAATGTCTCTTTGATGACAGTTTCGACTGTATCCTCCGATACTATCCCCGTAGTCCTGACAAAGGCGCCAAGCATGATCATGTTAGCTACGCGCGGATTGCCAAGCTCATGAGCCATTTCATTTACCGGGACGTTGAATATTGTGATGTCACTACGTTTCGGTTCTTGGTGGATTATTGATTTGTTGAGCAGCAGTATCCCGCCGGGCTTCAGCGTGGGCTCAAATTTCACCATCGACGGAAGGTTCATCGCTACGACGCAGTCAGATTCGTAGATTACCGGGCAACTCACGGTTTTGTCGGATACGACGACGGTGCAGTTTGCGGTTCCGCCACGCATTTCAGGGCCATACGACGGGAAGAAAGTGGAAGATTTGTCTTCAAGCATCGCGGCGTATGTAACCATCTGTCCCATGAGCAGTACTCCCTGACCTCCGGAACCGGCGAAAAACATCTTAAATATGCTCACTGTTTCTCGCCCCCTTCCGGCTGCCTATATACCCCGAGCGGGTAGTAGGGGAGCATTTTCTCTTTGAGAAAATCCATCGCTGCTATCGGAGTTAAGCCCCAGTTTGTCGGGCATGTGGAAACGAATTCGATGAAGGAAAAGCCGAGCTTCTTTTCCTGAACCTCAAAAGCGCGTTTGACAGCGCGTTTCGCTTTATTTATGTTGGCGGGGGAATTGAGAGCCACGCGCTCTACATAGACAGCCCCGCCGATCGTCGCCAGCAACTCGCACATGCGTATCGGCGCCCCTGCCTGCCCTAGCTCACGTCCTCCTTGCGAAGTCGTTGATCTCTGGCCTAGGAGTGTCGTAGGCGCCATTTGGCCGCCTGTCATGCCGTATATCGCGTTGTTGATGAAAAACGTTGTGAATTTCTCGCCACGGACAGCCGCGTGGACGATTTCCGCCGTGCCTATGGAGGCTAGGTCTCCGTCGCCCTGGTATGTGAAGACCAGTTTGTCGGGATGTACGCGGCGGATGCCAGAAGCGACAGCCGGGGCGCGTCCGTGCGCGGCTTCGCACATGTCAACGTTCATGAATTTATGCGCCTGGACGCTGCAACCTATCGGGCCGACGCCTATCGCTTCGCCGAGCTTACCTATTTCATCAAGGGCTTCCATGATGAGCCTGTGTGAGATGCCGTGGGTACAACCGGGGCAGTAGCTGGTGTCTGTCCTGATCATGCCTTTCGTATAAGTGAATATAGGTTGGTTCATATCTCCACCCCCTTGACTGAGTCCAGGATTTTCCCTGCCCGGTCCGCTATCTCCAGCGAAGTCGGGACTATTCCGCCGGTGCGGTTGATTAGTTTTATTGGAAAACGTTTGCCTACGCCGATCTTTATGTCTTGGACAAGCTGCCCCATCGACATTTCGACAGAAATAACGACTTTTGTCCTGTCTCCGATCCCGTCAAACGTGGCGTACGGGAACGGCCAGAGCGATATCGGGCGGACAAAGCCCGCTTTTATACCTCGTTGCGCCAACAGCTCGATTGCTTCTTTTGTTATACGAGCGACTGTTCCATATGCCACAAAGACGATATCGGCGTCTTCGATGTCAATGGTTTCAACTCTGACGAGTTCCTTTTCAGCCTTTTCGTATTTCACAAACAGCTTTTCGACATGTTTTTCGAGTTCGTCCGGTTGCAGACGGAGCGACTTAACTACAGTACGTTTAGAATCGTCGTCGCCGTAACCTGTAACCGCCCAAGGCTTGAGTTTCTTTATATCTTTGGGATCGATCTCGGGTCGCGGCTCCGGAAGCGATACAGGCTCCATCATTTGAGCCAGCATTCCGTCCGTGAATATCATAATCGGGTTTTGCCATTCATCAGCAAGCTCTACAGCTTCGTAAACCAGGTCTACGGCTTCCTGCATGCTCGAAGGCGCGAAAACAGGTACCTTATAGTCGCCGTTGCCCCCACCCCTAGTAGCTTGTAGGTAGTCCGCCTGGCCAGGCTGGATACCGCCGATCCCTGGGCCGCCGCGGCAAACCGTAAGCATAACGAGAGGGACTTCAGCGGAGCAAATAAAGCTTATGCCTTCCTGCATCAGCGCTATCCCTGGAGATGAGGAGGATATGAAAACTCTTCCGCCCGCCAGACCTGCGCCATACGCCATATTAATGGCCGCTAGTTCGCTCTCAGCTTGGACGAATGTCCCCCCGCGCTTTGGAAGCTCACGGGACATGAATTCTGGGATCTCGTTTTGCGGGGTTATGGGGTATCCAAAATAGAACCGGCAACCGCCGCGTATCGCAGCTTCGGCAAACGCCTCGTTGCCCTTCATAAGAACTCTTCCAGTCATCCTGCCTCGACCTCCTTGTATATCGAAATCGCCCCGTCAGGGCAGACTAACGCGCAAGACCTGCATCCTGTGCATTCGTCCTGCCGCTCAATAGCGGCGGGG
>WRNV01000031.1 GCA_009776445.1 Oscillospiraceae bacterium
TGGAAAAAGAAAACCCAAAATGGATCGACTTGAGCTCGACGTGGGACTTAGATTGCGGGTCAAGCCCGCAATGACGACAGTGAGACGAACGCTGTACGCAGCCGAAGCGAAGTCGATACCCCCTTATCGCTTAGTTGTCTGAAGTGGGTTTGGGTCAGTTGGCGTCAAGTGCATACCCAGGTCGCCGCATTATTTCCTATTGACATTCTGTTCTATACATGATAGAATGCGTACGATCACAGATAGAACGGAGGTTCGCGATGAATTACTACCGACTGGCGGAAGCGGAATCGCGCTTTGCAGATCTGATATGGGAAAACGTCCCGATTCATTCCCCGAAACTTGCGGAGTTGGCGGCGGATGTGATGAAGTGGAAGAAGTCCACCACATATACCGTGTTAAAAAAACTCTGCGACAAGGGCATTTTTAAAAACGAGTACGCTCTTGTAACCGCGCTGTTGACCCGTGACGAGTATTACGCGAGCCAAAGCGTTAAATACGTTGACGACACTTACGGTGGCAGCTTGCCTCAGTTCATCACATCATTTGTTAGCAACCGCAAGCTCACCAACAAGCAAGCCGACGAGATACAGCGGCTAATAGACGATTACAGGGAGGGAAGCCGCGATGTCTGATATATTTACCGTTGTCCTTAACATGAGCGTGAAAGCTGCATTCATCATCACCGCGCTGTGCTTGGCACGGCTTTTGCTGCGGAAAACACGCGCACCCAAATGGATAAGCTACACATTGTGGGCGGTTGCAGGGTTCAGGCTTGCCGTGCCGTTCACGATTGAGAGCGTGTTGTCATTGTTGCCGCAAGGCATCCCCGAATTCACCACGCCGCCGATAGTGTATCCATCCATAACCTCCGGGACGGTAGTAGTGCCGCCTGATGCAATCACATTACAACCCGGTTCTCCGGAGTGGACGCAACTTACATCGTCATCTTACGTTTCCATTCCAACCATAAAGCCCGTTTGGACTACATTTGACACGTTGGCTGTCATCTGGCTTGTTGGTATTGCGTTTATGCTCCTATACTCCGTTTTCTCATACGCCCGCTTGCTCCGCAGCAAAGACAGCGTGGCAACTCCTTTTATATATGGTTTCATCAAGCCTAGAATATATATTCCGCACGGACTTTCGGAATATGAACTTCACTACGCAATGCTCCATGAACAAACCCATATCAAGCGGCGCGACTACCTTGTGAAGCTGTTGGCGTTCGCGCTTCTGAGCGTACACTGGTTCAATCCTCTTGCTTGGGTCGCTTTCGTGCTACTGTGCGCGGATATGGAAATGTCATGCGATGAGCGCGTCCTGCGGGAACTCGGCGTGGAAGCTAAGGCTGATTATTCGCAAGCCCTCCTTTCGCTGTCGGCAAATCGCCGCATACTGAATGCTTCTCCGCTTGCGTTCGGCGAGGGCGGTATTAAAGAACGAGTGAAAAACGTGCTGAGTTTCAGAAAACCATCGCGAATGATCATTATCGCAGCTTTGGTGTTAGTAATTATATTGAGCGTAGGGTTCGCCGTGAACAGGATGCACAGTGAGAATGAATCGTCAATTGACAATGATCTCGTTGAGACCGATGCGATATTTGCGCCAACGGAAAGCTGGAAACCTGAAGTGCAGGAACTGCCAGCCGAGAATAAACACATTGAGCCTGGTACGATATCTACGCCCACAGAACGCTGGGAGCCGGAAGTACANGAAATAATAATGCCATCTGTTGTTGCCACAGGTTTTGCCCNTGAAATACGCAACCAACTGTACCTCGGCATGACCAAAGAGGAAGTTTACGATTTATGCGACGAGACTAATAATGACGACTCCGGGATGACGTGGTATGGCTAAGGCTATAGCGACATCGCCACGATTGGCACGGGTTTCTGTACCACAGGGCTGGTTGAGTGGATCTCGCCGATGGACGAGACGGTTTGGTCGGTATATGATTTGATTAATGAGGCGGTAATACAACACAACGATCAAAGATACAGTGGCAGTGAAAGAGAATATCCAACTCAATCACACGTTTTGCTGGCTCTTGACGCAGACAAAAACGGTTTTACGGCGTATATCGTNTCGCTTTTTTCAACATTCCTGCCGGGTGAAAACTACGTGGNANAAATGGGGAGCACACACACGCCGCTCGCGCTGACATTTGTAAAAAGCGCAAACNGCGGTTACGAACTCGCCAAGTATTGGGAGCCGGAAGATGGAGCCTACTATTTGCCGTCCATACNCTCAAAATTTCCGGAGAGCATTTGGGACAAGGTTGATACCCAGCTTTACTTTGAAGCCAGTCAAAAATGGTGTNATGACCAGGCGATGTGCCATTTCTTCGGGCCGATTCCGTTTCAAGCAAGAGTTGCAATCCGCCCTAACACCTACGATGCAGTGAATTTAACAAGGAACGTTGGCTGCAGGATAATAGAAGGGACAAGCTGTTTTTTGATCACGTCTTTCCCGGGGGCGACACTGCAATTCGAACCGTATGAAAAAGTAAAAGACCGCCGTCTTATCCGCGATCCCGGCAGTTGGGTAATAACATACGCCGATCCCGAAAAGAACATCACAGTCGGCGGCGAAGGCACAGGCTTAATTCCGATAACCGACGACATGATCGGGATTTACGACATGGAAGTTGACAGCTATACCATGATATTTGAAAAGTATGTAAGAACTGAAGAGGGGTATGGACAGCGCTCTTATTTACCGAAGCCGGTTTCTGCGTCGCAACGAGAGTTGATCGCCAATCTTCTCCAGTGAGCCGCTCATAGGCTATTTTTTGATAAATGTGTGGAAGATGCATCAGGTGTACAAACTGGAAGAATCCGTCCAGTTTTCACAATCCAGCGACCGCCAAAGGCTGCGCCTTCCCGTTCAATATGTCCATGTTCCTTAAGGGATTTAATTTGGACTTCAATATTGCGTTTCGCGATGCCGATTTTTTGCGCTAATAGATTCGCGGATATGTGCGGATTTTCTCGCATTAATTCAATAATTTTTACTTGTGTGCCATTAACTATTTCACGGTCGCCGATGCTGTCACCGATGTTGTTGCCGATGCTGTCACCGATGCTGTCACCGATGTTGTTGCAGATGCTGTCACCGATGTTGTCATCAATTCTATCGCTTGTCCAAAGAGGAGGGCGGTAGAAAACAACAGTAAAACCATAGTAGTCCGAGACAAACTTAAATTTTATGCCCGCCTCATCGCAAGTATCAGCAATGCGCTTTAACCCCGTGCCGAATCTTTCTATATCTTTTGAGAAATACATTATCTGCGCTAGTAACGGGTTTCTGTGAATAGTCCGCCCTTCTCCCTTAATATAATCCTCTGGCGTAACGCCAACTGGGAACGTACCGGGGTTATAAATCTCGATACGGTTGCTAAAAATGGCTACCTCGTTGTTTTGAGGCGTCCTGTAATTCTTGTGGCAAAAACTATTGAGAAGGGCCTCGCGAATCGCGACGTGTGGAATCTCCGGTATCTCCTTGCGGGAAATTTGAGAACCGTCGATAATGACACGGTAGCGCATAGCATTGCGGATATAACGTTCCGCAATATCAACGAGATCAAGGACGCGACCTTCTGCTCGATATATATCGTTGAAAGTCAGTTTTTCTGTTGTGGCAAATATCGCCATTTGTATTTCAAGTCTGGGCTGCTTCCCAAACATGACATCCGCTGTATTGTTTAGTACTTCGTTTTCAATCAGCCTTAATCGGCTGAGAATATCTTTAGCGTCTGTATATTGGTAATCGAGCCTACCTGCGGTGTTTGCCTTGTCGATATACTTTTCCAACACAGCAGCGTCAACATCAGATATACCAATTTGTGACGGTGACGAATCCCAATTGGATGTTTGCTCGTGTTTCCTTATGATAAACCCTTCAAGTTCATCTGGCGACATTTGTTTATCCTCGTCTGCCACGCGTATATAGGCGCGTCCGAAAGCGTAATAAGGCTGTTGGGTTCCTGAAAAAGTCACACGGATGCATTCTTTGTCATCAATCGCCACCATATCAATAGTAGGAAATATTTGCGGCTTCAGACTGTCCGAAATTGCTTTGCTTATATCCCTCAAGGTTGCGTCGCCTATTTGCTGTCCTAGCACAGACCCGTCATTCTTTATGCCAAAATACACTTCACCTTT
Source organism: Oscillospiraceae bacterium (assembly GCA_009776445.1). Lineage (GTDB taxonomy): Bacteria > Bacillota > Clostridia > Oscillospirales > Oscillospiraceae > WRMH01. The sequence continues at coordinate 4,167 of WRNV01000031.1, forward strand.
GCCGCTTTTATTTAGAATAGACACAATAGAGATGACCGCTTCCTTCAACTCACCGGTTGTCTTCTTAAATTCAAGCGTTTCAGTCTCTTTTCCAAAAATCATAATCATGAACCCGCCTTTCCGTACACATCCTCAAAGAACCGCCAAGCAGCATCGTAGTCATGTTCGCAGTTGCACAGATCGAATGTCGCTCGTTATTCTATCACGTGATAGCGATTCTCGCAAGACATGCAAGCTACAGTTCAGAAGGTATCCAAATAGTTTCCATTTACTGACATTTTTTGCTTCACAAGTTGTGCTGTTCTTGAAAATGTCTCGAAATTGTGATATAATTCGCTTAGCCAGATATCATGTCCTTTGCATGTGCCTTTGCGTGTACTTGGAGGCTTGGTATCGAAACACTTGACGTTACAGAAACACTCTAACCGGTTCACGTAAGGAGGGATGCGTGGCAATTATATTATCCGGCGTGTTTTTTGTGCGCCCTTTTCCGCCCTGCAATCGTTTTGCCGGGGCACGGTGGAGAACCCCGACTCCTGGGTAAACGAGGCTGAAAATACCGAACCACGACGGCAGAATAAACGAGGCTGAAAATGCCGAACCACGACGGCAGAACGAACGAGGCTGAAAAGAGAGAACCCCAACTCCAGAACAAAAGAGGCAAATAATACCTTTTGGTATAATATTATTTTGGAGTGAAATATGAAAAAAACTATCAGTTTCAAATTTGCATGCGTCCTCATGGCAGTAGCAATGTTCCTTCCCTTGGCAACGGGCCTTTTCGCAGCGGCGGAAGAACCCGGGACAGCCATAGTCGGCGATCTCGGCGCTGTGCGCCTCATCACGGGCGAGGTGCTCGAGGTTGAGTTTTCCGCAGAAGTCCTCACCAACGCAGACGCCCAGGCCACTTTCACCGTCCTTGTGGATGGCGAGCCGGTGGGCTGGGAATACATGTCCTATTTTGCTTTCGGCCCCTATGCCGCAAAGCCGATAGTTAATATCCGTCTTGACGAAGCCCTCGACGCCGGTGAGCCCCGTGGCAGAAGGCGCGAGACCCAGGCTGAGGCATATCTTGCCCGCACCGAGAACGTCCGCGGCCCCGCTGCGGCGGCTCGCATCACTGTAATCGCGGCAGCGGCCGAAAGAACCCCCATATGGGTGCCGTTCTACACCGAGCGTTCGTACGGCCACATGTCCAGGGTTTTCGCCTATGTTTCCAGTGAGGGCGGAACAAACGGCCAGGCCAACAAAACCACCTCTGGCATCAACGACAGGAACATCTCCGCCTCGATGGCGGAAGGGCGCTACCCCCTCTATTCGGACGAGTTTATCGCCCGCCAGATGGGCGAGGGCGTCCACAGGTTCTTTGGCCGTTCGGAATACTTGGCTCTTGCGATGGTCCGTGCGGGCTTCAAGTCCCTCATCGTCGGAGCTGAGCAGTCAGTTTATGAGGCCCCCGAGTTCCGCGAATTATACAAGCACGGCGAGACCGACGACGTCTACACCCGCAAATCCATCAAGGCCACTGAGGTTCCCGGCAACTTCGACCCCGTGACCGGCTACTTCAAGAGACCTTTTATCGTTGGCACATCTGACGACGTCATGCGCCACGACACTCCGATCAACGCCGCTGGCGAGCGCATCTTTAACGTCAGCACAGCGGGCGTCATCACGCCGATTGCAGGCGTCACGGACACCACCCCCGCTCGCCCGAGGTCGGATCATTTCTACTACGGCGAGGCGTTTTTCGACATTTTCTACGAACTCGGCGTAATAGTCGGCAGCCGCCAGTATCCCCTTGGCGCTACAAACAACTGGGACGACAACCGCTACGACGTGCATATTGAAAGGGCATATCAAAAAGCCCTCGACGAGGGTAGATGGCCCAACACCGATATGATCAAGAGCGCGAAGGACTACTATGTTTACGGCTCAATGGTTTTCCTTGAGTTCATTCCTGAATCCCAAGAATTCCAAGCTCAGGCATACCCAGTGAACACACGCGCTGAAATGTACGAGTACGACTACGACCTATACTGGGCGCTCAGTGGCATCCATGGCAAATACGAGTACTGGACAGGCGTTGGCAACCTGCAGGGCGCGAGTACCTCGGGCGACACCTCCAAGTGGCAGACCCCATGGTTCTGGGGCAACCAGCCGGACAACTTTGGTCCCCCTGCCGAGATTAACGGCACTGTCGGCGTACCCTATGACCCGCTGTACATCACCCATGTTGAAGTCACCTCCAGCAGCCAACTCATGGTATACTTCAACCGCGAAATCAGGACCCGCGCAAACGTCGTCGCGTCAGGCAACTGGCAGGTTCGCAGGGGCGAGAGCGACACCGCCATCACCCTCTCGAACGCCTCCGGCGTCGGCTACACATGGAAGAGCATCCGCCTTACCACAAGCGGCACAACGCTTGACAATGGCCGCCCGTATGGGCGCAGCTTCTCCGGCTTCACCCGCGCGGATATCGACGAGCGCAGCGTCGCGGCGGGCGGCTGGATAGCCAACAACCAGGCCGTTGGCGCAAACGCCCTGCAGATGGGCGAGTTCGTGGATCTTGACGAAGCAATCGCCCGCGGCGCCGGCATCAGGACTGGCGGCGTCAGGGTTCAGTACACCGGCAACAGCTCCGCAGTCCGCGACTGGGACGGCAACGAGCTTGCAAGGGGATGGGTCAACGCGGAGTTCCGCCCATGGATCGGCGTAGCGTACAGGACCCCGCTCACAGGTCTCTACGTCTATCTCGACACCTCCATCGGAACCAACCCCAAAGTCCCCTACAACCAGAGGGACGTCGCCATCAACGGCGGGCTCATATACGAAACCCTCCTGCAGAACAATCAAACGATAACATACCCGAACTCCGCAGCGGGCATACTCGGCTGGAACGGCCTCTATGACGAAAACGGCGAGAAAGTCATGGTCAACGGCTATGTAAGCGCCGGCCTCACCAGCGGCAACGGCCCTGTCGAATACGACCGCACCGGCCAGAGGATAGCTGACTACGCCGTCCGCCAAGGCGGCGGGATGCTCGTCCCGGCGGGTTCCGTGCTGGGCAACCACGCCGGCCGCCAGCCGAACTCAACAGGCGTCAGCGGCACCAACATGGGCGACAACCTGCGTGTCGAGGGCTGGGGCGGCACTACGTTCCAATCCGAGGACGTACTCGTCATGAGGGATTTCAACCTGTGCAGGTACAAGAACGAGTGCCTCATCCTCCATGAGGGCGGACACGGCCTCGACAGCTTCACCCCCAGCGGCAGCTATGCAAGGTACGCCAACACCGACCTCAGCACCGCGCACTCGGCTGCCATCGCCTACAACAACGGCAGGAGATGGTACTCCGTGGACAACGTCGGCTCATACGCCGCAGACAGGAGCGAGATGTTCTCAACCGGCGCGACCTTCATCACCAGCACAATGCGCGAGTCGTTCCAGGGCAACAACGACGGCACCTGGACGGCGGTCAACGTCCGCGAGAGCTTCTACCGCTACGACCCGTTCTGCTTCGAGGCATACAGGCGCATAACCTGGAATGGCGAGCTCGGCTTATGGTACGAGAACAAAGTCGGCGACCCGGCCTACAGGGTTATGCTTGAGGACTGGGAAGTACTGCGCGACCAGAACGAGGAGTTTGCCCACTGGACTCAACCAAACGACCTATACTCATGGGGCGCCAGCATCACGGAAGTCGCCTACCACAACCCCTACGCCGAGGCCCGCAACAACGTCCCCTACGGTTCACAGATCAACCCATTCGTAAGATGGGTTTCATGGAATGTGCCGAACGTGTGGGACGTCATGCCTACCAAACTCCCCACCAACCCCAGCTTCCCGAACAACAGGTTCGACTTTGAAGGCTACGACTTCACTAGCGGCGAGCTGCCGGCAGGCGGCAACCCGTACTACCCGCTGCCCGAGATCGGCGTCATCCCTGTGGACGAGTTGCAGCCGCTCAAAGTCCAGACCCACCCATTCTTCAGGCCCGGCGGCGTGAAAAGGCCGGTCAGACCTCCGGAACTGCAGGCTCTCGCGGAACCCGTGACAGGCGAGATCAGCAACGTCAAGGTAACCCCCATGCGCCCGATCGTAGTGGAGTTCGAGCTCAAGAACTTCAGCGGCGAGGTAACCAACAACAACGCTCAGACAAGTTTTGACTTCTTCATCGACGGCATGCTTACCCACTTCTCCTTCTGGACCTTTAAGGCCGAAGGCGACACGGCGAAAGTCGAGATTCGCCTCGACAGGCCGCTGGAAGTTGAGGAATTTGACCTGCTCACAGTATCGTTGCGCAAGCCGATCGAAAAACTAGCTATTGAAGCGCCGGCGCAAGTGACGATCCCACGTGGCGGGAGGTATACCTTCAACTTGACAACAACTCCGGAAGACGCGCTCCGCGACGGGCTTGAGTGGTCGGTTGGCAACGAGACGTTTGCCACAGTAAATGACGACGGGCTCGTCATTGCTAAGAATCTCCCTGGCACAACGTTCATCACGGTGNCAGCGCCAAGCGGTGCTAGTGCAGTTGTCATACTCAGGATCATTTAAACGCTGTAGCTTATCCTNAAAAGGAATAGCTGTATCAATCAACTGAAATACTCAAGGTTACTGTTCGCGGCGCGNCCGCGAACAGTAACCAAATGTAAAGGAACTTACGTGGNGATGAGACGGATCGCGCCGGCNTGCTAAGGCAATTTCCCGCTTAATCATTGAAGAGCGAACAGCTTGAAAGGATATCCGCCCATGAGAAAACCGAAAAAAGCAGTGAACAAAAAAACCTTATACATAATTGCTATTATCTTGATAGTCGCCATATGCGCCGGGCTTGTCGTTTTCCGGTTTGTATTCAACCGCGAAAACCCGGACGGTGGCCCGGAGCAGATCAGCTCGGACGAGCCCCCCGGCACGATTGTAGATGCCTCGCTTGCAGACGTCATTCATGTTTCGGAGTTTTCCGAGGGGCTGGCGGCGGTGTATACGGTGTCCGGTGTGGGATACATAGACAAAAACGGCGAATTTGCCATACCTCCCGAGTTTGCGGGCGGGGAGCCTTTTTTAAATGGCCTCGCGGTCGCTACCATAAGTACTGGCGATGAGGAAAACCCTTACTCCTACGCTTTTATTGACAGCAATGGCAAAATTGTTTCCGGCACGGATTACACTTGGATCGACCCCTTTAAGGAAGGGCTCGCACGCGCCCAAAGGATCCCCCAACCGGAGCCCACCGAAGATACTCCAGACGACGATTGGGAGCCTGACGGTATGCTCTACGAAGTGTCTCACCCTTTGTTCGGATTCCTTGACACGGACGGAAATGAGTCGATCCCATTTATTTACAATGACGCATTGGAGTTTTCTGAGGGGCTTGCCGCAGTTTCCTTTTATGATGAGGATTTCGTCGCTTTATCAGGCTACATAGATAAGTCAGGCGCTGAGATTATTCCTTTGATGTATGATACCGCAAACAGCTTTTCCGAGGGGCTTGCCGCAGTGTCGCTGGATTCGAAGTACGGCTTTATCAATGCTTCAGGAGACACGGCAATCGATTTCGATTTCGACTATGCAACAAAATTCAGCGAAGGCCTCGCGGCAGTTGCGAAAAATGACGGCAAAGGCGGTATAATGATGGGCTATATCAACCCTGCCGGGAGTGTCGCCATTCCATTTGATTACATTTCCGCTGGCGATTTCACCGATGGCATAGCAGAAGTCATGACTCCCGACGGCAACTTGTATTACATCAACAGCATGGGTGCAATAATTGCGAGCCATCAGGATTATTCATCAGTTTATCCTTTCAGCGATGGGCTGGCCGCCGTGAGTAAAGACGGCAAGTGGGGCTTTATCGGCAAAACTGGCGACATGGAGATAGAAAACATCTATGGCAACGTCAGCGACTTAGGGTTTGTCAATGGGCTTGCCATCGTTATGAAAGATAACAAATGGGGAGTCATTGACATACATGGCAGCATAGCCGTTGATTTTGAATATAACGTAATATATGATTTTGTCGGGGATTTTGCTGTAGCAATAAAGGGTGGCTTGTCCGGGGTCATCAGCAGTTCTGGGGATGTCGTCATCCCATTTGAGCACGAATTGATAGGTTACATCGGCGACGGCATGGCTTTTGCCCAAAACGGCAGCGTATGGACTCTCCTTATACTCACTCAGTGAAAACCGAAAATCTGACGTTAGCGCCTTTCTGCACTTATCCTCAAAGAACCGCCAAAGTTACTTGTTCAGTGGGTATCCAAAAACTCGCAATGGTTACAGGCTCCGCACACAAGTTTTGACAATTGTACAAGTTTTCGCCGCAGTACCAGTGCGTTGCCTGTAACCAACCTGCGTTTTTGGATACCCACTGAACAGTTTCCCGCCAAAGCATTTGTTGTCAATTTGCCGCAAATGTGGTATCCTCAATTCATAAACACTCAATGCTGAAATAAGAGGAACTGCAAATGAAGTATAAAACACTGAAATTTATCGGCGTTATTATAATAATCCTATCGCTTGTCGCGCCAATATCTGCACACGCGCTGGGAGACGTCGTATATACGAATACGCGATTGATCGCGGACAATTTGGAATATATAAACACGATCTCGTGGAGCTCCTCGCTGGGGCGCACGGAGAGTTTCGGCGTCAGGATGACCGGGCCGGGCGACGCGTACCCTATCGTAATGAATGGAGATACAATATATGGTACGACCAAAATATCAAATATGGTCAGCTATGCGGAAAGTCTTGGTAAGAAAGTATTGGCGATAGTCAATACCGATTTCTTCTTTTTAGAACATGGTGGCGTCCCAATTGGCATCGTTGTGGAAGATGGCGTCTATAAATCCAGCCCTGAAGGAAGAAACGCCGTCACTATCGGATACGATGGAAGCGTCGATATTATCAGCCCGCCTACAGTCATAATTACCCTGCAAAATGAAGGTGGGAACGAGGAAACGGACAATGCCGGGAAAACGGTGAGTTTACGCCATCTTAACAAACCCCGCACAGACTTGGGCGGGATAAATCTATTTTCCGAAACTTATTCGACAGTATCGACACGAACGTCGACACCTGGTTGGTTTGTCAGATTCAGGATTATCGAAGGCACAATGTCAGTGTCAGGGACAATGATGCTGGAAGTGACGGAAACATTGACGTCTGACGGCGCGATCCCTATTGGGGAGGGCAACCTGGTGATGACGTCGGCGGATAAGAATGAACTCGGCGAGGATTTTGAAAAATTCGCGGTCGGCGATATTGTCACACTCACAACAACATGTAATAACGAGAAACTCGCGTACGCCCAACATGCCTCGGGCGGCGGCGATATACTCGTCTCGGACGGTAAATCTACCGACCCGGAGGGTTGGACGTCCTCGCTCATACCAAGGGCGCCAAGAACCGCGTTCGGCTTGAAGGAGGACGGAACCGTTATTTGCTATTTAGTAGACGGGCGAAACTCAGAGCATTCAGTGGGGTTGACACTTAACGAACTGGCGGACGAGATGATACGGCAGGGATGTGTTTACGCAGTTAATTTTGACGGCGGGGGATCATCGGCAATGAGCGTTCGGATACCGGGAGAAAGTCGTACGGCAGTCGTCAATCGAATATCTGACGGCGCGGAACGAGGCTGCGCGACCTATATTCTGTTCGTCACTGACACCGTTCCTGGAGGCGCCGCAAGGAACCTTGGTTTGAAAAACGATGGCGTCATTGTCCTTGCAAATTCGTCGGTCTCCCTGTCTTTTGTTGCCACAGACAGCGGGTACATGCCCGTTAGGGTTCCAGGAGACGTACAAGCAACCTCATACGACACTGGAGCTTACTTAGCAGGGACTGTTTACACCGCTGGAAGCATAGCGGGGCCTGACGTCGTAACTCTTTACTCACCGTCGTCAGGTGCGTCTGGCAAAGGCGAGATATATGTGATCACAAGGCCGACGTCAATAACGGCTTTGAGAAAGGGTACATCCGCGTCATTGACGTCTGTAAGGATCATCCCCGGAGGGACGCTGGAGCTTGATGTTACGGCGACATACTACAGACGTTCCGTTATCTCGCAGACCCATTCTTTCACATATGACGTATCTGGTAATATTGGCGAAATGGTCAGTCCAGGCGTTTTTCAAGCAGGACTCGCGGCGGGACAAACTGGAAAGATCACGATATCAGCCGGTGGTAGAAGCATAGATATCAACGTCGAGATCGACGGGTTTGAGGATATGCAAAACCACTGGGCAAGGGAATACGCGGAGTACTTAGCCGGCGCGGGGATTACTATAGGCGTGACCCCAACAGAATACGGGCCGAACAACCTCATGAAACGCGGTGATTATATACTCATGTTGTACAGGGCGGCGGGTTTCCCTGAAACAGATTTAGCAGTAAGTAGCTTTGACGACGTACCGCCCGACATGTACTACGCGGATGCGCTTGCGTGGGCGAAAGCAACAGGTATAGCTCAGAGCGTTACAGGAAATAATTTTGAACCGCAGTCGCCAATATCCAGGCAGGACGCGTTCACGTTCACTTATCGAGCGCTGGACGCTCTTGGTAAGCGATACGAAGACGGCTCATTTCAAGACATGGAGAGGTTTCCGGACGCGGGACTGGTAGCGGATTACGCCGTAATTCCGACGGCGACACTCATTAATCTTACCGTCGTAGAAGGTTCAGACGGTATGCTAATCCCGGAAGAAACATTGACCCGGGCGCAGATGGCAAAAGTGTTGGCAGTTGTTCTACAGTTGCCAAGCATTGAAACCCAATACGAAGAGCAGGAACAAGTGCAAGAGCAAGCGCAAGCGTAAGCGTAGGCACGGAACTGGAGCAGGAATAAGCGTTAGCGTAGGCGTAGGCGTAGGTGCAGGTGCAAGAACAGGAGCACGCGCAGGCGTAGGTGAGGTGCAATAGCAGGAGGATATGAGTGTTCGTTGATAGAGCTGAGATATCGGTCAAAGCAGGCAAAGGCGGGAATGGCTCTGTATCGTTCCATCGCGAGAAATATGTGCCTGCCGGCGGACCTGACGGCGGCGACGGTGGGCGCGGCGGCGACGTGATAGTCATTGCTGACGCGAATATGTCGACTCTGAGGGACTTCAAATACAAAAGAAAGTATGAAGCGGGAAACGGTGCAGACGGTTCCGGTAAGACAAGAACCGGAAAAGACGGGGACAATGTAATTATAAAAGTTCCAGAAGGGACCGTCGTCCGCGACAAAGATACCGGAGCAGTCATTACCGATATATCGTATAGCATTGATAAGTTTACTCTAGCCCACGGCGGTTCTGGCGGGTGGGGAAACAAGCATTTCGCTACGCCTACCAGGCAAGCGCCGCGTTTCGCGAAAAGCGGTCTGCCCGGACAGGAACTACAGGTCGTCCTCGAACTGAAGCTGATCGCGGATGTCGGACTCGTTGGATTTCCGAACGTCGGGAAATCGACGTTGCTTTCGGTCGTGTCAAAAGCTAATCCCAAAATAGCGGATTACCATTTTACCACGCTTTTTCCGAACCTTGGCGTAGTCAGCGCAGGGGAGGGGAGTTCGTTCGTTATGGCGGATATACCCGGCATTATTGAAGGCGCTTCCGAAGGCGCGGGGCTTGGCCATGATTTTCTGAGGCATATCGACCGTTGTAGGCTAATTATCCATATTGTGGATATTTCAGGCAGCGAAGGCCGGGATCCGGTCGAGGATTTTGAAAAGATAAACGAAGAGCTCCGGCAGTATAGTCCGGAGCTCGCAAGTCGCGTACAACTTGTTGCGGCAAACAAATTCGATATAGCGCAGGACGAGGAGTTGATTGAGCGCTTTTCAAGTTATATTAAGGAAAAAGGATACAAACTATTCTTTATCTCCGCCACTGCGAAATCAGGCGTAAAGGAACTTGTGAGCGCCGCGACGGCGGAACTCGCAAAGCTCCCTCCGATTGCCGTCTTTGAACCCGATTTCGTTCCGAAGCGTAATACGCGTGGGAATCCTGAAGACCTAATTATCGACGTCTTTGATGATGTGTGGTCGATAGAAGGCTTGTGGATGGAGCAACTTATGGCGGACGTGAATTTTTCCGATCATGAGTCGAGGATGTTTTTCGAAAGGGTGTTGCGCGACGCTGGCGTGTACCAGCGTCTTGAGGATATGGGCATAAAAGACGGCGATACAGTAAGCATCTACAATCTTGAGTTTGAATATGTGAAGTAAAGCGTCGCATAGAAATAGTTTTTAAATATCAGTGTTTTCGCGCCTTTTTAGATTTTTTCGCGTCGGCGGCTTTTTTTGGCAACACACTGACGAACGTATATGCCAAAACCGCCAGTACGGAGCCTACGAACGGCCCCACGATGAAGACCCAGACATCGCGGAGCGCAGCCCCTCCAGCCAAAAGAGCGGGGCCGACGCTTCTGGCCGGGTTAACGGACGTCCCTGTCAGAGGAATCCCTATGATATGGACAAAAGTCAAAGTCAAACCGATAACAATGCCAGCGACGCCGCCTTTTTTCTCGTCTGATGTTACTCCTAAAATTACGAAAATGAAAATAAAGGTTAAAATCACTTCTACAAGCAAGGCGCCCCATATACCGCCAGCATCCGCTACGCCGTTAGAACCCAAACCCCCGGTTTGGTCGACCAACCCAAATGAAAGCAGTGCCTTCAAAAGCCCAGCCGCCGCAATGGCGCCGCCTGTTTGGAAAATTATAAATCCAAAGAAATCAGAGAGGCTTAGTTTTTTACGTAGGAGCATCGCAAGCGAAACGGCAGGGTTAATATGGCAGCCCGAGATGTTGCCTATCGCATAGGCCATAGCGACTATGGAAAGGCCAAACGCGAGAGCGACCGCGAGATGTCCGCCACTTATGTCACAGCCTAGAAACACGGCGCTGCCGCAGCCCATAAACACAAGGACGAAGGTACCGATAAATTCTGAACAATACTTCTTTAGAGTTTCCATTTTATTTTTCCTCACTTTCTTGATTTTATTATTTTGTTACTGTTCAGTGAGTATCCAAAAACACAGGTTGGTTACAGGCAACGCACTGGTACAGTGGTGAAAACTAGCAGTAATGGACAAAACTTGTGTGCGAAGCCTGTACCCATTGCGAGTTTTTTGGATACCCTCTGAACAGTTAAATTATTTTTTCAATTCGACCCAGAGTTGATCGTACAGCGCCAAGGTTTCTTGCGGGAGGTTCGTGAAAATGTCACATTTGGCGAGCGTATCATAGCTTGCAAACATGATTTCGTACTCGTCGGGATCAAGATCCTCCCCGTAAATTTCGGCGGCTTCGAAATTTGTGGAAGCATAGCATACGAACTCCATATTCTTCAAAGCGACGTCCGTTTTACACATATAGTCGATGAAAATTTCGGCGTTTGTCTTGTTTTTCGCGCCTTTTGGGATACACATCGCGTCGACAAACCAGTTCGAACCTTCAGCCGGGCGCATAAACGCCAAATCTGGGTTGTTTTCCTTCATTATCAGGTAATCCCCGGCGTAATACGGGCCGATCGCCGCCTCGCCAGACTCCAGCTTGTCGAATATCTGATCCATAACATATGCCTGAAGCATTGGCTTTTGCTGTGAAAGCAGGGCGTATGCTTCCTGTATCTGACCGGTGTCAGTGGTGTTTTGACTATAGCCAAGATACTTGAGCGCTATGCCAAACGCGTCGCGCGGATTGTTGAACATGAGTATCTGGCCGCTATAACGGCTATCGAACAACGAACCCCAGCTTCTAATATTGTCTTTTATCTGCTTTGTATTATATATGATCCCGACAGTACCTGACATATAGGCCACAGAATACTTGCCTTCGGGGTCATATTCAAGATCCTTATATATATCATCAACCATAGTATAATTCGGAATATTGGAAAAATCAAGTTCTTCAAGCATATCCTCGTTAATCATCCTTGATATCATATAGTCGGAAGGTATAATAACATCATAGTTCGCACCGCCGGATTTCAGGATGGAATACATTTCTTCGTTGCTTTGAAATTCGGAATAATTGACCTTTATACCAGTTTCTTCGTTGAAATCGTCTAAAATGCTCTCGTCGAGATATAATCCCCAGTTGAATACGTTAACTACGCTTCCGGAGTTTTGCTTGCTTCCTGAGTTGGGTCCGCCAGTTTTTACGCAACCGGAAATCGCGGATGATGTCATCACACACAGTACGACGAACAAAATATAAACAGTTCTTTTCATTTCTAATACCTCTTTTCTATATAGATTTGTAATTTTATCACTACTAGTATATATCGACACTAAGCTGATCTAGCCCGCTTTTTCAGTTTGTCCTCCTGCCTTGCTTCCCTGATATTGATAATAATCAGTAAAATGAGTACAGTCAAAAACATGATAGAGGACAGGGCGTTGATTTCCGGGCTTATTCGCCGTCTTGTCATTGAAAAGACTTTCATAGGCAGCGTCATAATGATACCGCCAGCAGTGAAATAGCTTATGACAAAGTCGTCAACAGACAGTGTAAACGCTATGATCAGCCCATTAATGATCCCAGGCATGATCTCCGGAACGACGACTTTCCTGAGCGCCTTCATCCACGTGCAGCCAAGATCGCAGGCGGCGTCGATGAGGTTGTTGTCTAGCTGTCGCAATTTTGGCGTTACCGACAGTATGACGTAAGGAATGTTGAATGTAATATGCGCGATAAGCAGCGTAGCGAAACCAAGCTCAAATTTAAGGACGGAACCCAGCGAAACGAACAGTAGACTTAGTGAAACGCCCGTAATGATATCCGCGTTTATCATCGGGATGTTGTTGACGTGCATAAGCGGTATCCGCCAACGTCTGCGCATCTTGAAAAAGCCGACGGAGGCAAACGTACCAGCGATAGTCGCTATTATAGCGGCGAGCAGTGAAACAGCGACTGTTGTGTAAAATGCGTTCATTATTGAATTGTCTTCAATAAGCTGCCTGTACCAATCAAACGTGAACCCGCTCCACACTGAGCGGCTTTTCGAGCTGTTAAATGAGAACGCGACAAGCACCAGGATCGGCGCGTAAAGAAAGAGCAGAATAAACGCGGTATATAGCCTACCCGGTACGCCTACTTTTCTGTTCATAACCCCACCGCCTTTTCTTCGCCTTCGCCAAACCTGTTCATCACGTACATAAAAGCTATGACAATTACCATCATGACAAGCGCTATGGCGGAACCCAAATGCGGGTTGTACGCAGTGCCGAGAAACTGCATCTCGATAAGGTCTCCGAGCAGCATCACCTTGCCGCCGCCCAAAAGCTGCGATATGACGAACGTGGAGACAGCGGGGACGAATACCATCATGATGCCGGACAGAACGCCGGGCAGACTCATAGGAACAACTAGCTTGAGGAAAACAGACATCGAGTCTGCGCCCAAGTCCTGTGCGGCTTCATATAGGCTTCGGTCTATCTTGACGATAACGGAATATATCGGCAATACCATAAATGGTAAGAAATTGTATACCATACCTATCACGACAGCCGCCTGGGTATTGATTATCTGCAGTTGAGGTAAGCCCACAAATCCGAGAAGACGATTTAGAAGCCCTGTGTTTTCAAGAATAGACATCCATGCGTATGTGCGTAGGAGAAAATTCATCCACATAGGAAGCATGATAAGCATGATCATTAGCCTTTGCGTACGTTGCCGCTCTCCCGACAGGATATACGCTACAGGATAGCCGATTATGACGCAAATCACGGTCGATAAGAACGCAAGCCAAAATGAGCGGGCGAACACTGACGCAAACGAACCCATTGCGGAAAAACTATCGAAGGACAAGTTGCCGTCGGATGCCGTGAAAGCATATACGATGACAAGGATGATCGGAGCTACCACGAATATTCCCATCCATATTATATAGGGGATTGAAAAGTGTTTGGGTTTAATCATTTCAAACATTCCTTATTCGAATGCATCGTCTGAATGCGTAGGCTCATACTCGTGTTTTGCGTCGCCGATCTCGTCATATTCCGCGCTATACGAGCTGTAATCTCCGTACAAGCCGGAAAATGGACCTTTTTTCATAATGTGTATCCCGTCCGGGTCGATCTTAATGCCGATTTTTGAACCTACCGGGCTGAGATCGGTCGTTTGTATAAGCCATTTGAAGCCGCGAAAATCAACGATAATGTCGAAAAGCACACCCCTGAAAGTAATGCTTATCACCGTGCCGGTCAGCGCCCCTTGCCCTTCATCGACGATGTCGATATCCTCAGGGCGAATAACTACGTCGACTTGTTCCATTGGATCGAAGCCGCTGTCCAGACATTTGAATTTACGCCCAAAAATCTCGACGACTCCATCAGAACGCATTATACCGTCGACAATATTGCTCTCGCCGATAAAATCGGCGACGAACGCGTTTTTCGGTTCGTTGTATATATCTTCCGGAGTGCCAATCTGTTGGATAACGCCGCTTTCCATAACGACGATGGTATCAGACATCGCCAGCGCTTCTTCCTGATCATGCGTCACATATATAAAAGTGATGCCGGTCGCCTGCTGGATACGCTTTAGCTCGTTTTGCATATCCTTGCGTAGGCGCATGTCCAGGGCGCCAAGAGGTTCGTCAAGCAGCAGCACTTTCGGATGGTTCACAAGTGCGCGAGCTATCGCCACGCGCTGTTGCTGGCCACCTGACAAAATGGTTACATCGCGTTTTTCAAATCCCTTGAGGCTAACCACCTCAAGCATCTCCATTACACGCGAATTGATTTCCGCCTGGGAGAGCTTTTTTCCGCCGGGACGCTGGAGCCGTAAGCCAAAAGCGATGTTTTCGAAAACATTCAGGTGGGTAAAAAGCGCGTATTTTTGAAATATTGTATTGACCATCCGTTTGTGTGGAGGGACGTCATTAATTCTCACGCCGTCAAAAAAGATATCTCCGGAAGTCGGTTTCAGGAAACCGCCAATTATCCTCAGAGTCGTAGTCTTGCCACACCCACTGGGACCTAACAGTGTGAGAAACTCTTTATCATTGAAGTACAGATTGATGTTGTTTAAAACAACTTCTCCGTCAAACGCCATCGAGCAGTTCGAAAGGCGAATTAACTCTTTGGACATTTATCCTCCCCCTCATCAATATAAAGTACGCTCAATAATACATACCAAATCAGATAAAGTCAATGTCTGGAAAATATTTTTTTACGAAGGGTATGTTATGGATTTGATAAGTGTTTCCACCGAGATACGTTAGCATCCCCGCGTCCGTAATAAACTCAAAAACAAGCTTGTACGAGCATAACGCCTGGTGGCTTTCGCCATATGGCTTGTTCTGTCTGTCGTTGCCATATTTGCCGTCGCCAAGCAAAGGACAACCGATGCTGGCAAGCTGGGCGCGTATTTGGTGGGTGCGTCCGGTGATCAGGCAACATTCAAGCAGCGAAAGGCGCCCTTCAGTCGCGATCGTCCGATATTTCATCGCGGCAGGCTTGGCCCCTGGGCAACCGTTAGTTGAGACGTAGACGCGGTTTTTGGTCGAGTCTTTAAAAATATAGCTTTCAAGAATCCCACACTCCTGATGCGGCGCACCGAGCGTTATGGCAAGATAGTATTTGCCAATCTCGCGCGTTTTAAGCTTTTCGTTAATTATTCGGAGTGATTCGGCGTTTTTTGCGGCTATGACGATGCCAGACGTGTTGCGATCTATGCGATTGCAAAGCGCCGGGGCGAACGAATTTTCGTCGCCGGGACGCCACTGCCCCTTTTGGCTGAGGTACGCTTGGATCCTAACTATGGCTGAGCTATAATCATATAGACCGTTGCTGTGACTTAAAATTCCCTCTTTTTTGTCGATTAACATGATGTTGCTATCTTCGTAGATAATATCAAGCGCTGGGTCTGTGTTTTCTAGAAATGTGTTTTTTATTCTTGGGTTTTCAAAAAACTCGTCGTTTATATACATCTGGACAGTATCGCCCACGACGAGTTTGTAACCTCGATCCGCACCCCGGTCCCCGACCTTGACGCGCTTGATCCTTATGTATTTCTGAGCAAGCGACGCCGGGAGCGTAGGGACTGCTTTTGCTAAAAACCTGTCGAGCCTTTGCCCTGCGTCATTTATACCTATAGTAAATTCTTTCATGGTTTGATTTTAGCATAAAACCTGGATAACTACAATATTATTCTGGACTGTGCCATTTAATACCATTTCAGATGTGATGTGGCAAATATATCTGCCTAAAACCGCTTTTATTTACGGATGAATTTCGTTATAATAAGAGAAATTATGATTGCGGGGAAAAGCCACATGAAAAAAATTAGAATTGCTATTTTAGCGCTGGTTGCTTTTGCAATGCTTTCCGTTTTCCCTGTGGAATGTCTGGCAGTGAGTATTGATTTTCCTGATATTCAAGGGCATTGGGCGGAGCGATATATTTCTTTGCTTGTTGAACAAGGCGGGATATCGGGCATGGAGGACGGCAAGTTCCATCCCAATGATCTTGTGACTTTGCGGCAGTTCATAAAAATTATTATCTGCAGTGAATACGGAGAAATTGATCCCATTAACGGCGGGGATTGGGCTTCCGGCTATATGCAAAAAGCGCTTGAAGTCGGAATTATTGACGCTTGGGATATAGAGTATATAATAACTTTTACCAGGTACGACGCAGCGAGGATCGTCGCCGGTTGCTTAACCTACGTCTTTGGCGAAGAGGCGGCGGCGGATACGTCCATTGTAGAAAGTTTTGAAGACTATCCGACATCATGCAGAACCTGTCGCTCAAGTTTCTATGAAACAGTTGGGCAATGTTACGTAAAGGGTATAATCACAGGGAGACCGGGTCCGGTTTTCGACGGCGACGCCGTCCTAACCAGAGCGGAGGCGTGCATTATGATAATGAAAATGATCGACCCGGCGCTTCGCGAACCTATTATTGATTGACCGCTTGACATTTGGCCGATAGCGTGATACTTTACACTTATGGGTAATAATTTTGAAAGTAGCGTCAAGTATTTTTGAAAAAAACTCTTCCATTAATGGATCGTTTTTGTTAATATTGTGTGGGCGCGTCGTTTTTGCCGTGGAGGCAGGATGACTGTCTGATAAAAAATATCGAGTTTCTATGATCAACATTTAAAGAAAAGGGTTCGCTATGAGAGGAATTATTGCAGCGCCCGGCATGGCAATGGCGTCGGCGCATCTAGTTTCAGAACCTGAGATCAATGTGCGAAAGCGCGAAATATCAGATGTTTTGGAAGAACTTGAGCGACTTCGTTGCGCGCTGGCTGAATGCTCCTCTCAAATAGAAGGCATTATGGACAGTATGGACGGCTCGGTCGATCCTCAAACAATAGAAATACTTGATTTTCAATTGTTATTACTTGAAGATACAGATTTTATCGGAGAAATCGATAGCATAGTCACAGGACAAAGTATTAATGCCGAATACGCGGTAAAATCCGCCTCCGAAAACTATATGTCTAAACTCAATAACATCACTGACAACGACTATCTGCGCGAACGAGCCGCTGATGTAGCGGATTTATCGCAAAGGCTCATAGCCGTATTATCTGGCGTGGACATGGAAATAGCGGAGCCTGATGAACCATATATCGCCATAGGTCGTGATATTGCTGTATCCAGGGTTGCTGTGCTTGACAGGGACAAACTGAAAGGGATCATACTTGAAAGCGGCGGCGTTACGTCGCACTGCGTCATTTTATCAAGATCGCTTGGCATTCCTTGTATGATCAGAACGCAAGGTATTCTTGGGTTAGCAAATCAAGGTGATACGATTTTGTTGGACGCTGTTTCCGGCGAGGTAATAATCAATCCGGACCTCGTGAGGGTTCAGGCGTACAATGATTACGCGCATAAAGAAGAAGCTAAAAAAACCATGCTCAAAGAATATGTGAATCGTAAGTCGATGTCGCTCGACGGCGCGGAAATGAAGGTTTACGCCAATATTACGATGAGTTCAGAGGCGGAAAATGTCGTACATCAGGGCGGGGAAGGCGTAGGGCTTTTCAGGTCCGAACTGCTGTTTATGGCACAAACGGTAACGCCGCCATCCGAGGAGACGCAATACGCGGAGTATTCAAAAACTGCGAAAGCGCTTGGAGACAGGCCTCTTGTTATCCGAACGCTTGACATCGGCGGGGATAAACTGATAAGCTATATGGACATTGGCGAAGAAGAGAACCCTTTTTTAGGGTATCGTGCCATACGTTATTGTCTCGATCATCCGGAAATATTCAAGCCCCAGATTTCAGCGATTATGCGAGCGGGCGCGGATGGAAATGTATGGATGATGTTCCCAATGATCACTTGCGTGGACGAACTGATAAAAGCCAAGCAATTTGTTGAGCAGGTCGGTTTGGATTTACGTGAAAAGGGCATACCTTACGACCCTAATATTAAAATTGGTATGATGATGGAGACGCCCGCCGCCGCGATGGACGCAACTATACTAGCAAAAGAAGTTGATTTCTTCAGTATAGGGACAAATGATTTAGCTCAGTATCTTTTTGCGGCGGACAGAGCGAACTCGAAGCTGTCATATCTCAATTCACCGTTCCAGCCGGCGCTATTGCGGATAATAAACAGAATATCCAAAGCCGCTGCGGAAGCCGGGATTGAAGTCGATATTTGCGGGCAAGCGGCGGAGGTTGAAGCGTTGACCCCGATATGGCTGGCGATGGGTATAACAAACCTCAGTGTCAGCATCCCATGCGTAACATCTGTGAGAAAAAGGATTTGTCAACTGGACAAAGCGGATTGTGTAGGTTTACTGGAAGTTGTGTTAAATCTTGAAACAGCCGATGAAGTTGAAAAAGTATTGATTAGATTCGCCGAAAGGAATATAATCCATGATAACTAGACAGTTTGAAGTGCTAAATGAACTCGGTTTGCATGCCAGGGTGGCATCCCGGATTGTCAGGGAAACCCGGAAGTTTGAAAGTAGCGTCATCGTCAAAAAAGACGGTAGGGATTTTGATTTGAAAAATGTTACCGGGGTTATAACCGCAAACGCGAAAAGGGGAGACATTGTTACGGTCGAGTTTAGCGGATTAGACGAAAATGACGCCGCCGAGGGTCTTGAGGTGTTGTTTAAAAATAAATTTGGAGAGAAGTAGGTGGTTCGTTTTGGACAAGGTCGAAGTCGCGATGGGGTTGATCGCCGGGGCAGGCGACTCTAGAAGCTATTGCATGGAAGCGATCGACGCCGCGCGCGACGGAAATTTTGATGAGGCGCGGGAATTAGTCGACAAGGCTGTTAAGGCCATGGTTGAAACCCACGAAGCGCAAACCGATCTAATACGAGATGAAATGGAGGGGAGAGGCGAAGCAGTATCATTGCTCATGGTGCATGCGCAGGATCACCTAAATTTAGCGCTCATCATGCGCGACATCGCGGAGGAATTCATCGCGATCTACGAACGGATAAGCCGATTGGAGGTGAAGTAGTATACTTACGATTACACTAATATGCAATCTGGGGATGTCCACAAGTATGTTAGTCAAGAAAATGGCTGACTATGCGGCGAGTTTGGGCATCGAGACAGATGTTGACGCCACACCGTTCGGCAATCTTGGCGATCGCATCAACCATACGGATATTTTGCTGATCGGACCTCAGGTAAGACATCTGTTAAAAAAGTTCACAGCAGAATACGGCGAAAAAATCCCCGTAATCCAAGTGATGAACATGTCGTTTTACGCGTTAGTAAAGGCAAAAGAAATCTTCGATGAAGCATATTCTGAATACAAGCAAAAAACAAATAGTTAAGGAGGGAGATCATATGGAAAAACAATCAAAGCTTTCAAAGTTCATGGAGGATAAATTTGTACCCGCAGCAGCTGCTATAGGAGGACAGAGGCATCTGCTGGCGCTTCGTGACGGAATTGTCATGATCATGCCCCTGCTGATTCTAGGTTCCTTCGCGATGATAGTTATCCAGTTCCCAATTGAGGCTTGGATAAATCTAATGGAGGATTTTGGTTGGGGTGAGGGTGGACATTTAGACATCATTGTTGACTCTACCTTCGGCATAATGGCGCTGGTAGCTGCGTTTGGCGTCGCCAGTTCGTTAGCAGCCAGCTACAAAAAGAAGAATGGTCAACCCATCGACGGTGTTCCCGCCGGAATCATGTCGGTCGCCACGTTCTTTATCATTACCCAAGGCGAAGTTTTAGGCTCCGAGAACCTTTTCGTCGCGATGGCATTCGCGATTTTCACCGCTGAAATTTACCGTTTGTTCGTCCAAAAAGACTGGGTTATCAAGCTGCCCGATTCAGTCCCTGTAGCGATAAGTAGGCAGTTCACCGCGCTCTTGCCAGGCATTGTGGTATTTGGAATATCCTGGCTGGCTGTAGCGGTGCCGATGACATACACCGAATACCACACTATTTCCACTTGGCTTAACGAAGGCTTATTCTCCTGGTTGAGCAAGTTTGGACTGTCGTATCCCTTTACAATGGTGGGCGCGTTTCTGGAGCATCTGCTCTGGTCGTTGGGACTCCATGGTTCAGCCATCGTCATTTTCCCGTTCTTCGAGCCACTTTGGACTGCCTCCACACACATTGGAACCGATGCGATATTCACATGGGCGTTTTATGAAAACAGTGTTTGGATCGGAGGCTCCGGCGCCACACTGTCGGTCGTGCTGTACATGCTGATATTCGCGAAGTCCAAACTCCTTAAAGACATAGGAAAGATCGCGCTTGGCCCCGGCCTGTTTAACATCAACGAGCCGGTGACCTTTGGGTTGCCTGTTGTTCTAAATCCGATGTTGATGATACCATACATACTATCCCCATTGGTCATCATCACTGTTTTGTATTTAGGCACAGCAGCCGGCATATTCCCAATACTCGATAAAATAGTACCCTGGACGACGCCGATATTTGTCAGCGGCTTCTTAGCTTCTTCTGGTGGTATCGGCGAGAAAATCATGGCAGTAGTATCGCAACTTATAGCTTTCGGCATCTCAGTTTTGATCTGGTTCCCATTCATCCGTGCGTGGGATAACGTAAATGTGAAACTTGAGAAAGGCGCATAAGAAAGAACATTAGTAACAAGGGCGAAAAATCCCCTGCTCCGTTTTGGAGCGGAGCAGGGGATTTGTCTGGCATATGTCCAAGGAGCGACAATGGATAGTAAAACCGACACAAAAGACGTGTCCCCCAAAAAGAGCAACGCCGCGCTGGATTCATTCAAGCATGAACGTGAGAAAGGGTTTATCAGAAACCGCTTCTTAGCGGCGCTGGTAGATTTTATAATTATCGGATTCATATGCCAGCTAGCGTTTTATGCGTTTGGAGCTCCGGATTGGGGCGCTTACGGCGCTTCGCACGACGAGGTTGTTGGTCTAGGGCGGGAAGATGAGCGGGTAGTAGAACGCGCTCGGTTGTATAACGAATGTCTAATAATTTCACTCGCGATTGGCGCGGCGTATGAGACGCTGTTCCTTGCTCTGTTCGATACCACTCCCGGAAAGCAATTGTTCGGGTTTAAACTGATTTCAAAGAAGGAAGACCGCGGCTATCTGATGAGTAGGCTTTTTTATCTAATACGAGCGGTTGTTAAGTCATTTTCAATCTATTTGATATCAGCGATCCCGTTTATATTCATGTGCCTTACAACATATGGTAACGAGGAGGGGCGTTCAGGCTTTGATCTGCTAGCAGGTACGAAAGTGGTCAGCAAATCAAAAGGAATAACAGCAGTGTTTAAAAGAAAATCTTAGAGAGTAATAAAGCTTTTTTTAAGCAGGAGGATACATTTATGAACATCATAGTTAGAACTACGCTTATGCAGGATAAAATTACTGAACTACTGGACGGTGGCGTCTTTGACGGCGTCGTTTTTTCATTCATAGAAAAAAAGGGTATGGCGTTAACATTCCACGCTTCGGGCGACAATCTTGAGATGGTCGACGTCGAGGCGATCGTGAAAAAAGCCATTAAATCGACGGAATACGGCAAAGGAATATATTTTTCGGTCAACCAGGAGTGATAACGCGAGGAGCCGCGGACTTTGAAAAACTATGAGACAATAGTAAAGAAAATAATGCGTGTTTTTCTGTGCAATACTCATTATTTAACTTTGGATAATCTGGCGCAAAATGTTGGGATTTCAAAACGTTCTGTGCAAAATTATCTTGCGGTTGTTGACAGTTGGATCGAGCAAAACGGACTTTTGCACACGAAAGTGATACGTAAACGAGGTCAAGGCATAGTGCTGGGCACCGATGTCACCGACAGATTGAAAATCGAAAAACTACTCCATGGTGAGAGCCTTAGCATTTATGATGACGATAACAAACGTAGATTTAACATAATCAAGAAACTGATCATAATAAAAGAGCAAACAACGGTGCGGTCGCTTTCCGAGCAGTTTTATGTTAGCCGCTCCATTATACAGTCGGATTTGGAGTGGGTTAAGCAATGGCTGTTGGAGTACAAGTTGGAGGTGACGTTGACGCAGCGTGGAGGGATCGAAGTCAAGGGCGACGAGGTTTTACATAGAAACGCGATTGCCGGTTACATCGATTCCTATAGGCTTATCGCCGACGTCGACGCAATGGTTTTCAGGCGCCGCAATATACTTTTTGAAGGTATCCTGAACAACCTCACCGGTATATATCCCGAAGAAACGGTGCAAAAAATAAGAATGATAATTGAGTCATCTGAGCAGAAGTTCAGCTTTTTTCTTACAGATGATTATTTTACTTCGCTTTTGACGCATATTACCATTGGCGTGTCGAGGCTGCTCAGCGGCAATACAGTTTCCGAAGAGTTCTATCCGCCTGATGATGAGGAATTCCCGCCGTTTGTTGTTGAGACTGCCGAGTATATATCGCAATGCTTGGAATCTGTGTTCAACATCAGTGTTTCAAATATAGAAAGGACGTATATCAGCATCCACTTGGTAGGTTTTAACGCTATCTCACCTGATGACTCGACAAACGTGAAAATCCAAAAGAAAATCAAAAACCTGGGGACTATGATGCTCGCGGCTATTGATTCACAATTGGGTACAGCGTTCATGAATGACGAGTCTTTGTATTTTGATTTATGCTTACATTTGAAAGCGACAGTCTTCAGACTTCAAAAGGATATATATCATAAAAAGACGTCCAAGTTCCAACTGTCCGACAGCGACGCGTATTTATATGATGCGGTTGTGAAAGCGAGCAGGTTTTACTGGGAAATCTGCGGGGTTGTGCCGGATGAAGAAGAATTGTTAAATGTAACATGTTACCTATTGCTCTCTATCCGTAGAAAAAAGCGTAAACCTAAAGCTTTGCTGATATGCAACGATGGAATTACTAAACGTATGGAACTCATGGACTTTATCGGAGCGCAACTACCGTCTATCGATGTTACAGATTGTTGCACTGTTTACCAGTATAAAAATATTAGGAACAACGATTTTGATTTTATTATTTCGACAGAAAACATTCAATCGCCAGTAAAACCTATGGTCGAGCTGTCCTCGATCGATAGAAGCGAATATTCGGATTTCATCGCTAGTTTCCTTGAGAACAACTTAAATATTCCAAAAAGTCTCCAAGTTGCTGTTCACGGGCAGCCGATAAATACGGGTTTGTCTATGCCAACGCAAGAGCACCCCTGGTAAATCCGCACTATAGGCAAAACATAGCGTAGTCTACGGCAAATCCGCATCCTTACCGGCGAAACTGTTCAGTGGGCACCCAAAAACACAGGTTGGTTACAGGCAACGCACTGGTACTGCAGTGAAAACTTGTACAATTGTCAAAACTTGTGTGCGGAGCC
>WRNV01000032.1 GCA_009776445.1 Oscillospiraceae bacterium
ACTTTAGGAGATTTGAAAATGTACAATGAATTAAACCAACAATTGCAAGAGTACGAGAGAGAGTTTGACAATGACAAAGAAGCAACGCTAATAAAAATTGTTGATTTATATGAAAAGATAATTGGAACAGATTATCACGATATCGCTGACAGTATTTATCTGTGGGTCTATGAAAACGCTAACGAACAAATATTAGATTATATCATATCCAAAGAAAACAGTGGGTATGACGACATGATCAAAATGCTCAAAGACAGGCTTGGGCATATCAACTAATACGGGCTTTGCCAACAACCCAAGGTTCAGAGCCAGACTTCTTTCGATATCAAAAATGAACATAATAACTGTCACCATGATCATTAAATTGTATGAAAAACACAAACAATATAATTAGCGGCGTGGAAATCGAAAGCTATAATTCCGATGGTGAAGGCGTTGCCCGGCTGAGTGGCGGCAGGGTTGTTTTTATTTCGAATGCCGCTCGGGGCGATATACTGGAGATTCGGCTTACAGAAGAGAAGCCTCGAATCGCCCGCGCGGAAATAATGCGTATAGTCAAACCGTCTCCACATCGCATCACGCCGGATTGTCCCGTTTATCCCATATGCGGAGGCTGTGATTTCAGGCATATTACGTATGATGAAGAACTTCGGGCAAAGCTCCAGCGAGTCAATGACGTGCTACGGCGCATAGGCGGAACGCCAGTCCAAGCGCGGGAGATCCTAACGACAGGAGAAATAAATGGCTATCGCAACAAAGCCGTTTTTCATTCTGACGGGGTTTCGCGCGGGTTCTATGCTCGTCATAGCCATGATATCGTCAACATCGAACATTGCCAGCTATTGAAAGAAGATATCAATACAGCCCTCAAAGACATACCCGTAGGCGAGGAAATGACACTGCGTTCCGGAGTAAACGGACTTGGCCCGCCCCTTGAAGAAAAGCTGGACGGGCTGGTTTTTGGTATATCAGGATTCTTTCAGGTCAACACAAGCGCGGCACTGCTGCTGTTTCAAAAAGCCCGCGAATACGCATCGATGGCGAAAATCGAAACATTGGTTGACCTTTATTGCGGCGTAGGCGCGTTGACGCTTTTTATCGGTCGCGACGCAGGGCACGCATATGGGGTTGAGTTGGATCCGGAAGCTGTGGAAATAGCGCGTGAAAACGCGAAGCGAAATAGGCTTGAGCACATAGGATTCTTTGCGGCGGACGCAGGTAAATGGGAATACAATATAGGAAACCCGGACTGCGTCATTGTCGATCCCCCGCGCGGCGGACTATCTAAGGGCGCAACGCGGAAAATACTGGAGTTCGCCCCTAAACGTTTGGTTTACATATCATGCGACCCCGCGACGCTTGCGCGTGATATTCGGCGTTTAGAAGGGTATATATTAGAGAAAATATGCGCCGTTGACATGTTCCCTCGAACAGCGAACGTGGAGTGTTGCTGTCTGCTGTCCGCAACATAAGACGTTCATCGCTCGCTTGTATAATAGCGGACAATATAATATTTCCTTTTGAGATCAAACAAACCGATTCGCCTTATATGAGCGCAGCACAGCATCTTAAAACTCCCAAAAGTATACTTCCATTATACGCGATCAAATATTATTGCCTTTCGCGAAACCAATATATCGCGCCCACCACCGCAAGCAATGCGCTGCTTATAAGGAGAAGCGTTTCTATCTGCGTGATGTCAGCGAGCGGACCGTAGAATAAAACCGCAATAGGCACAACTCCAATTGTAATGATTTGTATTACCGAAAACACCCGTCCCAGCATCTCCTTTGGGACTGTTTCTTGCACAAAGACGGTTTGCGCTGTCGAAAACACCGGCAAAAACAGTCCCGCAATGCCCAAAAACACGAGAAAAGACACGAAATTCCACGATAACCCCATCAAGGCGAACATAACGCCGAACCCCACTGCACAAAGCGCGATTGTCTTTGGCTTATTCCGAAACGCGCCCTTAACGGATACGAAAATCCCGCTCGCTATCGTGGCGCTCGACCAGACAAATTCATGCACAGTTAGCCGCCACACCTCGCTACCAAAACTGCGTTTAATCATCAAGGGTGTCAATGTAAATGCAGGTGTAAGGAACAAAAATGCAAACAGGAGGCAAATAATAAGTCGGCGAAGCTGAGCGTGTCCCCGGAGATACGATATGCCGACGCTAATCTCTTTCCATACTGACTTTACAGGAGGAACAGGCGGTTTCTCCACGCGAATACAGCTCATAACCGCGATGGCGACCGCCGCAGTTACGACATCAACAAAGAACGCGCCCACGATACCGAATGTTTCAAGCAACACTCCGCCAATGGCTGGAGTGATGAGCATTAAAACCGAGCTAATTGTCTGGTTGACGCCTTGCACTTTTGTGAGCCATTCTTCCGGCGCCAATTGAGGGAAGATCGCGTTGACTGCAGGAGTCTGAACGCTCGCGCCAAAAGAACGCGCTGCTAACACGACCAGCAACAGCTCCAATTTACGAAATCCAAGCAGAAACGTAATTGCAAGCGCTAATGTTGCTATCGCGATAAACCCGTCGGAAAGCATAATCAAAAGCTTACGGTTATAACGGTCTGCCCAAACGCCCGCGAATAACGAAATAAACACCTGCGGCAGCAAATTACACAGCATCGCAAGCATCATCCAAACGCCGGAGGATGTTTCCAGCATTATATGCCATATCACTGCGAATCCGACTACAGATGAACCAAACAGCGAAATGTTTTGGCTAACTAAAAAGAACGCGACAGGCTTTTCCCACCCCGATGGGGAATTGTCTTTATACATAAAATAATCCTTTCCATCGCTGGAAAAGGAATACATTAATCCGCAAAACACAGAGCGAACACAGCGTGCAAAGTGTACACAGCGTCCCCGCGATTGGGCGAATATCCGACAATCCAATTCCAACGAAAACAAAGCGCGGTATATGACGCGCGCGTCAAAGCTGTTCGTTAGGTAAACGGATTATCGAATTAGCACATTCTCGCCTCGCTTTCAGAATCTTAGGCTTAGTATAGCATTTCTTGATTTTTTTACAAGTGTTTTATTTATATAAAATACTTATTTACACAATATTACACAATACAGGTTACAGTTTGCAGAATATCAACCAAAATGTAATGACATTGCAGCACATGTACGTAGTTTTATTGACAAAACGATAGAATATGGGTATATTGTAAAATATGGAGTTGATGATAATGGGAAACAGCACAAACTTGAATGTTCGCGTGGATGAAGATTTGAAACGCAAAGCTGAGAATATTTTTAATGAGCTTGGCATGAATCTTTCTACCGCGATGAATCTTTTCTTGCGTTCGGCTGTACGTTATGGCGGGATTCCTTTTGAACTCAGGATACCTGTTGAGCCCCATAGTATGTTGGAAATGAACGAAGCAGAATTCAATGCTAAGATAGACAGGTCATTTTCTGATGCGGCTTCAGGTAAAGGCCGACCGGCAGAGGAAATTACTTGATTTTCTACCACGCAACACAGAATACTGGAGAGCTTTTATTGACAGCGTTGTTTATGGAGGGCGAAACCTTGACGAAACTGTGAGTGAAATAAATATGAATACTGAATACTGACTTTAGAAACTATCTGCGATTTACAAAAATGTTAAAGGGGAGAGAATATATGAATCTACAAGATAGATTTTTCAATTCACTAATTTCTTTTTTGTTAGGTCTAGTTTTAAGTTCAACTATTTATTGGGGGAAAAAAATATTTGCATTGATAAAAAACTGGTATCATGTTCGTCAACTTAGAAAATCTGATATAATTTGTGATGAGCATTTGCACATTTATTCAATTGAAAATGCCATACCGCATTATGCAGAAATAAATGTATTTACATCTGAATGCAAATTATTTGTAGAAGTTCCGAAAGAATTTGTAAAATCCATGCCTTCCGGTTTTGAGTTTAATAACAATATTTCCTTTAATGGGAAGGATAATTTTATAGACTTAGTAGACCAGACTGGCATTTATAATTTAGCTGATCTCATTAAGCAACATAGTGCTATAGTAGCAAAAGATTTTATTTCTGGTAACAAAGGGTATAAGTTTAATGGCGGAAAATATGGTGTGTTAAATGTAGATATTGGTATGCGTAAGGGTATAAATGAGATGCCAATAGCAACAATAACCACTTTCGAAACGGACTTTTTTACTTATCGAGTCTTTTATTCTATTTATGATTATTTAAGGAACATAAATCATCCAATATCACAAATTAATACCATACAAGAATTACTAAAATATAATTGTTTTATTTGCTCAATAGGGATAAATGCTGCTATGATAGTAAATTCTGAAAAATATTCTAAAGAAGAAATCTTATTTACAAAAAGGTCATCAAACGTAATAAATCATAGAAATATGTTTAGTGTTTCTATGATTGAAGGTGTGAGCTTATTAGATTACAGCAATACTACTGGTAAAATATCATTGGAAAACTGTTTATTTAGAGGTATAAGTGAAGAGATTGGTATATCAGAGGATTATCACAGGAAAAATAATACTAAATATACCTTAAATGATATTTTTATAAGTAAAGAGACTTTTGATTTTGGAATTACTTGTACTGTAAAAATCAACGGTATTTTTTCAAAAGAAATTGAAGCGATGATTGCAAAGGATAGAAAATTTGAAATTGATAAAGTTATATTTGTTCCTCTCATAAAAAAAGAAATTTTGGAATTTGTGAGAGAAAGAAATTTTGTCCCGCAAAGCTTATTTACGTTGAATACCTATTTCATTAGAAAATATGGATATAGTATAACAATTCCTCGGAAAAAAAAGGAGTAACATACGAAAAATTACGAAAATTTACTTACCAACCCACCAGCTAATACTTGCATTTTAGGACAAATTACACTAAAATATTAAAATATAAGGGCTATTAAAAAAGCACACAATATGATATTTCACATACACTTAAGGTTTTCCAATTCATAGGACTATTGTTATTCTGGCTGTGTTTTTTCTCGGCCTTCCCCTAGGTCGGTTAAGTCCACTAGCATCAAGATTCTTTCTTGAGAGGTTTCTATTTTTGGGTATTTGTGCAGAAACTGCATAGTTGGTTAGTGTTCTTGCGCTAACACGATTGAGGTTATTGATATGGGTAATAATGAGTATGGAGATGAGCTATTTATCTACTCAATGTCGCTTAAGGAAAATATGGACGAAAAGAGTCAGGCAATAGATATAGCCGACACCGCTGTCGTAGGAGGCGTATCCTACAGCTTCCAAAAAATACATATGTTTGATGGATCAGTGTCAGTGATTGTTCCTGAGCAATTTGTGGAAATGAACGAGGAATCAGCTAAACTGAAATATCCATCGGATTATCGTCCGCAATGTATTTACACAAATTACAATGGAGCATTGAATATTGCGTTTAGTTTGCTAGATTACCCGTTTGATAAGAATCAGATTGAGGAACAGATTAGCGAATGGGAAATGGGCATTAAACAGGCGAATCCGGCGTATGTTTTTCTTACTAGAAAAACTGAAGTATTGGATGTTGTGAAGATTGGGTATTTTGAGTATAAAAGCGATGCGCAAGACGATAAAGTATATAATTTTGTTTTTATAATATCCGCCTGTAAAAAATTATTGCTTGGCGTATTTAACTGCCCGTTTGAGCAACATAAGGATTGGAGACAGCTGGTTGTCCGTATGATTTTGTCAATCAAAGAGAAGACTTCGGAATAAGATGATTTGAGGTGGTATTATGCTCCTAGTATTATTGGGATTAGCTGTAGCTGTTCTGGTTTTAGCCACTCAAACTGGGTGTACTCCTCAAGATAGTACCCCTAATGAGCCCGAAACTGGTGATAATGATCAAGTAAAAACAGAAGCTGAAATTACAGAACAATTAGTTGAAGCTTCACTTGAAGTTGCGCTTGAAGAGTTCAATACAACGAGTACAGTACACTCCTCGAATAATCCTTTGTCACTGTCGCAAATGCTGGATAATTCAAATGTAATTCGTGAATATCTTACTGACGCAGGATGGTCGGTTAACGCGATTTCTGCTTTGCTTGCGAATATGGTTTCAGAAAGTACTATAAACCCGGGAAGATGGCAAGACGGAGTTGGACCGGGATACGGTTTAGTACAATGGGATCCAGCAACCAAATATACTAACTGGGCGAATGCGGAAGGATATTCAGAAGATGGTATGGTTGGACAATTAGAACGTATTTTGTTAGAAGTATCTGTAGATGGAAGTGGAAGTCCATGGGACGATAACCTAAATCAATGGCAAGGATTTAGAGTGTCTCCGAGTGTTTCTTTCCAGGAATTCACAACTTGTGATGACAAATCCGCATATGATTTGGCTATTGATTTTATGCTCTGTTACGAAAGACCAGCTGATAAATCTGAACAAGCGAAAGACCACCGCGGAAAAAATGCGGAACAGTTTTATAATTATTTTATTAATGGAACAACACCTGAGTTGAAAGATAAAAACGGAAATCTTTACAAATAAAAGGGAGGTATAACGCCAAACATCAAATGGAAAGTTTTATTGAACGCTAGTATAATATTCGAAATTTCATGCAAAAGATTTCTGTGTAATTTGATGTGATGTGCGCTATTATAATAAAAAATTTTGAAATATATATCAATATCAATTTGTGCAATTTTGTTGTTTTGTCTGTTGACAGCTTGCACCGCTATAAATGAGTCTTCGACAAATATGCAAGATTCTTCAGTTCTCAAATCTGCAGATATAAATGATTACGAAGTAGTTCCCGAAGGAACTCCGCCTGATGGTTTTGCAGACTATGCTTCCATTATTGGAGAATACCGCAGATTTGCCGGTTATTCTATCGAAGGTTATGATAAAGCAAGCTCTGAGGATATTTTTTGGTATAGCCGGGGATGGTTGGGAAGTGTGATTATTAGTTTTTACATTGAAGACAAACGCACAGAAGATGATTATAGTTATGCGGTTAAAGATTTGAATGCAAACGGTAGCCCCGAGCTAATATTGGCTATAGGAGATCATGCTGTTTGCGCCATTTTTTCAATGGTTAACAATAGACCCAAATTGTTAGATGAGTTTTGGCAAAGAAATCAATGCGAAATTGATTCTGCAGGTATAATTCATACTCATGGCAGCAACGGAGCAGGGTGGAGTACGTTTCAATCGTATCGGATATCGCAAAGAGATGATGAATTGGTATTGGTTGATGAATTTGGTACAGACGGATGGGATCAGGTCACCGGGGAACAAAGTTATTATAGGATAGTGGATGGTATAAATCAAAATATTACATCAAGCGAATTTGATGAACTTTATAATCAGTTTTCTGATGTTTTCCGCTCAACCAAAAATTCTGGGATAGAATTTATTCCCTTATTCGATTAATAAAGTGACCGCCAAGTGGTACATTGAACAGAACAATTTACTTATTTACTGGGCTTTTGTGTTAAATTCTTATCAACGACAATTATATACTGTTTAATTGACAAATATAAGTCTGATAGATTTATAACATGAAGAGGTTAGGAGCAATTTTGTGTACGAGGACTTTATTAAGCGAGCTATTATTAAGCGCGACGACTATCTTCTGAAAACAGAGGAATTATTTGTATCTAATAAAAACTTGTGGTTAAATGACTTCGCCGAGCATTTTCAATCTGTTTGCGATAAGATAAGAAAAATGCAAGATAGATTGGATATAGCCGCTCTATCATATCTGGAGTATACAATGCTATATACCAACTTCGTAAACCGCCAGTATGTCGCGGAGGTTAGGGTATATGGCTATGAAAGTTACCTCGATAAAACACAACAAGCTATAGATGATTACGACATCTCATTTTTATTTGTTTATTTTGATAAACTATGGGATGACTTGCTTACGGAACGAAAACGATATATTGGTAAAGTTAAAGCATCGGATGTTAATAGCTTTATGCTGAAGACTTCCCGGGATTTCTACTTATACCTTGTAAAAATCGCGAGGTATGCAGTAGCAAGATGCGTTAAAAGCAAGTCTTTCATTAACATTGATAAGAATGAAAAATTTATACTTAACATAGGCGACTATATGGCTGAAACAAAAACTATTTACTATTAAGTGAATATCCTCGTACCCCCACATTTTTTATACAATCGGGGTGGTTATGAAATAGTATCCAATGTGTTAAATATGTTGACAATACTTTTTAAAAAGAATTATAATGGATATCAACAGGAGCCAGTAATAATGCTCAAAAGAGGATAATTAATATTTGGAGTAAATACTAGATTACCAAAAATAATCCACTATTAAACCGTTTGACAGTGGCAAATTGTGTTATGATGGAGGTGGACCATGTACAAAGTTAAAATTGCCGACATATCTGAACTTTCTGAAGAAGTTACAAAGGTAGAAATTGAATTCATAAATCCAGAAACCGCGAACGCTACTATGATTGCCAGGAAATCCACATCCAAGATTACTGTTTCAGGTCGAATTATGCTTGATGCTGAAAAACGTCTCATGCTGGATTCAACAAAAGCAATAGCCAATTGGTCGCTCCTAAAACCAGGACAAGACGATGTATATAAAACCGTGTCAATCGAGATTACCAATGAGGGAGAGAC
Source organism: Oscillospiraceae bacterium (assembly GCA_009776445.1). GTDB lineage: Bacteria > Bacillota > Clostridia > Oscillospirales > Oscillospiraceae > WRMH01. The sequence continues at coordinate 8,631 of WRNV01000032.1, forward strand.
AATAGCATACGAGTTTTCTAACGCATTCGTCATATCATACCATGAACATTTTGATGAACAGGGCAGCTCATTCAAATTAGTGATGGCGCCGGTATGGCCTGTTGAGGCTGTGTTAAATGGGGGTGCAGGTGATAAAACGCAGAGTGTGAAGGCCGTTGTTGGTTCGCAGCATATGGAACAGGAAACACTTAACGAAGAACTACCCGAGAGTACAAATGATACTAGTGTAGAGGATAATACCAAAAAACTAACAGAGTATTTTACGTTTACTCCAGATTTAACGTTCAATACGCAGGATTGGAATAGTACAACATATCAGCCTATAACGAATTGTTATGCTTATGCTTTCAATATGTTGGTTAATCCATTGACTGGTCAAAAATTCCCCGTGGGTGGTATGCAACCCGGTATGCTAAGTAAACAGTATAATATCAACACGCAAAATGATGCTAGAAATTATTCTAGCACTTATTTGGCAGGAACAAAAGAAAGCAATGCTGCGTTGGTAGATTTAGTTACTGCCGATATGAACGCTGTAGGAATGTCGTTTCTTCCCTATGATAGCGGAATGACTGGCGGATATAAGGTTGCGTTTGCTGTCGATCCCAGAACGCCCCCCGATTATCATTGGTATAGACAGGAGGCAGATGGCACTTACTCTCATAAACAAGGACAAATGCCTGTCAGCCAAAGCGTTGGCTATTATGAAGATAAAAATGGAAAGGTTCAGTTCAACAGTGATACGATAACAGACCCCCAAAAGGATGCTGCATCCGTAGGTTATTCTTCATTTATCGGATATTTTTATGTAAAACCATCGGAAAAATAGGTGGGATTTAAGGGGCAACTCAATTATCTGGAATAATGCTTTGCATTTCAGTTATCACACAAGAGTGTACATCAATAAAGTTGGAGGCGCTGAAAATGGAAGAAAAAATATATACTATCGCGGATTTCACAAAAGTGAAAATAGGAATGACATATAAGGCAGTTATTGAAGTAATAGGCGAGCCAACAGATTCCACGGGATCGGGCATTGTGTGGCAACGATACAAATTAGGTGAAGGTTGGTATATCAAATTATTGTTTTTAGGAGAGAAAGAGTTATTATTTGATATGTGTATTGTTGACTATCCTAATAATCGGAATTTCGAGTTAAAACAATCTTAGTTTTCCTTTTTTGGCAAAATATAAGACAAGTTTACGTTTATATATCAAATCCGCTTTGTTATTTTCTCCTGTCAGTCACAAGGTCTTTCATTAGCAATTTTAGATTCACAATAAATAACACGTATTCTGACTTCTGACTCCCGACTTTTGACGCCTTGCGGTCTACGGATTGCATTAGAGTCAACATATTGGTAGAATACACATGTTGATATTCAAATGGTGTTTAGATACGGGGGTTAGACATGCAGTTATCGTGTTGCGAAAACGGAGCGAGAGTTTGTACAAGTTGCATTTGGGAGGATTATAACTCCGCGCTTAGGAGTTTCATTAGAAAACGTATTGCGAACGAACATGACGTCGAAGACATATTGCAGGATATTATTATTAAAGTACACCAGAATCTTGATAACATGTCAGATTATAAAAAAATATCCTCGTGGTTATATAAAATTGCTCATAATGCGATTGTGGATTACTATAGAATAAAAGGAAAGGGCAATACTACTATAGAACTCACTGATGATATTGAAGCTGTTGTAGATGAAGACTTATCTGAAAATGCTGAAGTGGCGTTATGCCTGAGCTTTTTAATTAATATGTTGCCTGAACCCTATAAACAAGCTATTCTTCTGACAGAGTTTGAGCGTATTACCCAAAGAGAGCTAAGTAGCATGCTGGGGCTTTCACTATCCGGAGCTAAATCAAGGGTACAAAGGGCAAGAAGAATGCTAAAGGATATTATTTCGAGCTACTGTGAACTCGAAATTGATAGAAGAGGCAATATTATCGATCACAAATGCCAAAATAAGTGCTGATCGGTCTCGATAAAAGAATTTTTGCAACTGCACAGGTCGAAGAATTTAAAAAAAGGAAGCAATTTTGCGTCCTTTTTTATTTTTCTGCGTCTTTATATATGGTAACGCGAGTTTTACGTGATTTGCATAGGTGATTATATGATACACAACAACATTCTTGATACTATCGGTCGTACGCCCATGGTGCGCATAAATAGAATGAACCCAAACCCGTCTGTTGAATTGCGCGCTAAGTTGGAGGGCTTCAATCCTACTGGCAGTATCAAGGATCGGATTGCGCTGAAAATGGTCGAACAAGCTGAAGCTGACGGATTGTTGACACGAGAAAAGATCATCATTGAGGCTACATCCGGAAATACAGGCATAGGCTTAGCTATGATCGGTGTAGTTAAAGGCTACAGGGTACAAATCGTGATGAGTTCAGCGGTATCCATCGAACGTCAGAAGATGATCAGGGCTTTCGGCGCAGAAATCATTCTTACCGCCCCGGAGCTAGGTACCGACGGCGCCATCTTCAAAACCCGGGAATTGGTCGGTGCTGATCCTGATCTGTATTTTAATCCCAATCAGTTTTCCAACGAGAATAATAAAATCGCCCATTATAAAACCACAGCTGAGGAAATATGGGAGCAGACAGAGGGCCGGGTGACACATTTTGTCTCAGCTCTGGGCACCTCCGGCACGCTGATGGGCGTTGGCATTATGCTCAAACAACGCGATCCCAATATCAAGATCATCGAGGCGCATCCAGTTAAGGGGCATTATATCCAGGGCCTAAAAAACATGGAGGAGGCGATTGTACCAGAAATCTATGACATAAATGAAATCGATGAAAGCATCCAAATAGGTACACAAGAGGCATATGAGATGGCCCGGCGGATCGTGCTTGAGGAGGGTGTCTTCGTGGGTATGTCCAGCGGCGCGGCAATGCTGGCAGCAATCCGAGTGATCGAAAATCTGGACAGCGGTATGATGGTAGTGATTTTCCCTGATAGGGGAGAGAAGTATCTGAGTACAGATTTGTTTCGGGTGTGAATACCTCATGTTAGCCGGGGACTAATTTTATCGATCACTAGTATAACCGGGGACTTAAGCGCGCAAATTTGATATAGGGGGGGATATTGGTAATTATTCCATTAAATGGACTGAGGAGGTAAATGAGTCAAATTATATAAAAAGCAGCTTTTAATAATTAATTATATATATATTTATAAAAGGTGGATTATATGAAAAAGGTATTGTTGGTTGAGAATAATTGTTGCGGTTCGGATTTTAAAGCCTTATTCCTGTATCTGAAAAGCCGGTTCGGCGATGACACGGACATCAAGCTGATCAACCTTAGCCACGCTAAGAATAAAAGTTCACTGAAAAACGTATATGACGCGCTAAGGCAATTGGGTGATGATATATTGCCGGCAATTTTCGTAAATGATGTTCTGGTATCTTCCAGTTATGTACCAAACGTAATGGAAGCGACTGTACTTGTTGAAACAGAAAAACCAACGGCAAATAGCCTTCGATCGGCAAATGCTTCAGGCGGCAGTTGCTGCGGTTAGGGTAATATCCAAATAAATAAATAAATTAATAATAAGGAGATCAATATGTTTGACGTAGAAAAAATTAGAAAGGATTTCCCAACAATTTCTCCAGAAAGTGTATATTTTGACAGCGTCGCCTCCTCTCTTACTCCGAATGCGGTTATTGATACGGTAGTAGAGTATTATACAAAATATCGAGCTAATGTGCATCGGGGCTCATACGATTTGTCGATGAAAGCCTCCGAAAAATTCGAGGAAGCTGTCAGTACGGTCGCTGACTTTATTGGGGCAAAACCTTCTGAAATTGTTATTACAAGCAATGCGACTCATTCCATTAATGAAGTAGCGCTCACACTTGATTTTAACCCGGGCGATGAAGTTTTGTCTTCTGTATTGGAACACTCATCCAATATGGTGCCCTGGGGTCGGCTTGAAACAAAGGTTGGTATTAAAACCAGATGGTATAACCCAGGAAAACTTGGACTGTTTGATATCAATGAATTCGAAAAAATGATTTCAGATAAGACAAAGCTGGTTACATTGACTTATGTTTCCAACGCCATAGGCACAGTAGTTCCAGTAAAAGAAGTCGGGCGCATTTGTAGACAACGCGGAATTCCATTTTTGGTGGACGCGGCTCAAGCGGCGCCGCATATGAAGATCGATGTGAAAGACATTGGCTGTGATTTTCTAGCGTTCTCCGGCCACAAAATGCTCGGGCCCACCGGCGTCGGAGTGCTGTACATACGAGAAGAACTTGCTGATCTGTTGGTACCTGGTATTTTAGGCGGAGGTACGATAGACACTGGGAAATGCAACTGCAATTTGGAAAGCGAATGCAATCTCAACAATTGTAGTTTTAGTGAACTCCCATATAAATGGCAGGCAGGAACTCCTCCCATCGCCGACGCGCTGGGATTGAAGACAGCCATTGACTACCTCAGCGATGTTGGATTTGCCAACATACAGCAACACGAAGACCAACTCATGCGGCAATTGATCGAAGGTCTGTCTTCTGTTAACAAAATAGATATTTTTGGGCCCAAGGATCCAGAGTTGCGCAAAAGCATAGTATCTTTCAATATCGGTGAAATCCCCGCTGATGAAGTGGGCCGCATTCTAAATGAAAACTATAATATTGCGGTACGAACAGGCCAGCACTGTGCGGTAGGTTATTTCAAAGATGAATCTATCGACACAAAAGGAAACGTGAGGGCTTCCGTGTATCTTTACAATACGAAAGAAGAGGTCGATAGGTTCCTCAATGCTATCAACGATATAGCAAAAACCTGCCTTTATTAAGCAGATCATATGAGAAATAATATGGGAAAACGAAAAGAATTATAATTCTTCAACGAGGATTCAATAATTGATGTTTTTAAGGAGTGTTATGTATGAATAAAACAATAGAAGAAAAATCAAAATTCAAATATGGAGCGCGCAGGTTTTTTATTTGTGCTGTTGTGGTCGTTGGTATAATCATTCTTGGAATACTTGCGGCTTGTAGTCCTGAAGGCGTTGCTGGATCCCGCGATTCCACAGGACAAGCGTCTAAACCAGAAAAAATACTATTAACATGGGAACCCACTGAGTCAACGGCAGATTTCGATAGCATGCGACAAGTATTCGCTGACAGCATTGCTGAAGGCGCCGGCGTGCCATGTGAGTCAGTGACTACTACGGACTATAATGTAGCCATTGAGTCTATTATATCAGGCAAGGTACATATGGCTTCGCTGGGAGCTTATGAATATGTTGAGGCGCATAAGAAAAATCCCGCTGTTGAGATCGCGTTCGTTCTTAGCAACAGTGAAGGTAAACTTGATCCGACGTCCTATCATTCACAAGTGTTAGTACGCGAGGAGGATGCGGATCAGTATATGAGCAACGGCGAATACAGCATAGATGGTATCGAAGGCAAAAACTACTCATTTGTAAGCCTAAGTTCCACATCCGGATTTATTGTCCCTTCTAATGTCTATATGAAAGAGTTTAGTCGTTCGAGTATTGATGATTTCAGCGAATCTGGACGTTTTTTCAAAAATGTTCTTATTGCCGGAAGTCATGTGAATTCACTTTTTAATTTGCTGCGTGGCGAGGTTGATTTGGCGTCTTGTGATGATACTGGTACAGCAAGTTTTTACAATGTTGAGTCTGGCGCCAATGGGGAAGTAGGTTCAGTGTATGTAATTAGGGATGGGTTGGATGCCCCCCTGGACGCGTTCGCGGGCCAAAGGGTAGTAGTAGTAGCTTCGTTTTCTGTGCCGGCGGTTCCATTCTGCGTCAATACTGATGTTGTAGATAAGGAAACATTAGAGAGTATTATTAGCTATATGTGTTCTAAAGCTGTGTCTGATAACCCGGAGATTTTTTTGGATGTCGATTCGACAACCATGACCAGGTATAGAAAAACGAGCGCCGATATTGGGTTTGTTCCAGCTGACGATGCATATTATGATAGTTTCCGTCAGCTTATTGGGGAGGATTAAAGGGGGAAGTCTATGACGTTATTGCGGTCGTAAAGAGGTGCTATTGTGAGAAGTGCAAGCTCAGCTTTGCTCAATATATACGGATTGTCAAAAAGCTATAATGGGCATTCATACGCGATTGATGATGTGTCTTTCGATGTAGGGCGCGGCGAATTAGTTGTAATCATTGGCAGTTCAGGCGCGGGGAAGTCTACGCTTTTAAGATGTATCAATTGTCTGATACGATCCTCAAAAGGGCAAATCGAATTCGATGGAAAAGAAATTTCATCCATGCGCGGCGGTGAGCTTCGTCGTAACCGTCGCCGTATTGGAATGGTGTTTCAACACTATAATCTTGTGGACCGTGCGAGCGCGATAGAAAATGTTTTGCATGGTCGTCTGGGATACAAATCATCGTTAGCCGGCGCGCTTAACTACTACAGTGAAAAAGAGAAGCTGAGCGCGTTTGACGCGCTTGAACATGTAGGTATGGCGGAATATGCTTACGTGAGTGTCAGTCAGCTTTCCGGAGGTCAAAAACAGCGTGTTGGCATAGCGCGCTCCCTCGCGCAAAACCCGCTTCTCATGCTTGCTGATGAGCCAATTGCGAGCCTTGATCCGAAGTCGTCCCACACAGTTATGGATCAATTGCGAAAAGTAGTAGATGAGTTCAATGTTGCCTCGTTAGTCAGTCTCCATCAGGTTGATTACGCGCTCGAATATGCTGACCGTATTATTGGCTTGTCTGAGGGTCACGTGTGTTGCGTAGCCCGACCGGATGAACTCAACTCAAAAATGATAGAAAGGGTATATGAGGGTGATAAGTCCATAAGCATTATGGGGGAAGACAATTGATATCACTTTTAAGAGTCGAAAATGAATAGGCGCTTTTTTATAAAAAAATACCTATTGACATCAAGCGTCGCTATAGCGGTCATAGCGATTGTTATTATCGCTAGTTATTTAATAAATGTTGATTTTGTTAAGATTATCAGGGATTTTCCCAGTGGATTTGGATGGTTTTTAACAAAATTTACACCGATTGCTAAATCTTTTCAATCGATGGATAGGATAGTGTTGGCGTTGGGCTCCACAGTACTAAGCGCAATAGCAGCTAGTGTACTTGCAGCCCTCGTCGCCTATATTTTTGCGATAGTTGGTTCTAAAATTATCGGTTTTGCTGGACCGACACAGTTCATAATTCGCGGCATCGCAAGCGTGATACGAAATATCCCGGTTGTTGCTTGGGCATTCATTCTCTTGTTTGCGTTTAAGCAAAGTACATTTACTGGTTTTCTGGTCCTTTTTCTTAAAAGCTTTGGTTTTTTGACACGAAGTTACATGGAACTTCTCGATGAAATAAGCATGAGCCCTATCGAGGCGCTACAAGCTGTTGGCGCAACCCGTCTGCAGATCATAACGCAAGCAATAATTCCCTTAAGCATGACGTCGGCTCTCAGTTGGGCTTTATTTCGCCTAGAATCAAATATCCGCGACGCGACGCTTGTGGGTATTCTAACAGGAACTGGGATCGGTTTTCTTTTTGAGGTTTTCTATAGGAGTTTTCGCTATGACACTGCAGGTTTGGTTGTAATTACCGCAGGTATTGTTGTAGTAATTTGTGAGGCCAGTTCTAATTATTTGAGAAGAAAATTGATAACAGGCACTGTCTCGCAACATGGGAATTCGAGCGTTATTTTAAGTCGAAGCGGTAGGATAAAAACAAATGTGACGACCGCGCAAAACAAGCTTTTGCGTTCAATAATCGTAACCCTTATTGTATTGACCGTCTTGTTTTTTCTCCAGGTGGATACAGGCGGCGTGGATTTACGGGTTGCTTTCGTTAACGCTCTCAAAAACTTTGGAATAATAGTATTTGAACCTGGGCTGGGCGGACATTTTCAGCTCATCACGTTAATCGAAGGGCTTTTTTCTACGCTTTCGTTGGCTATTATCACAACTTTTATAGGCGCTATTTTCGCGTTACTGCTTGGTGCCTGCGCCGCTTCAAATCTAACTAACAAAGCTGTTAGTAATATTATCAAAGTGACTGCGTCGATCATTCGCTCGGTGCCTACAATACTATGGGTACTTATCTTTACGGTCGCTATTGGACTTGGCGCGGAAGCGTGCATTGTTGGAATGTTGTTCCATACTGTAGCTTTTCTTACAAAGGCGTATTCTGAAACTTTTGAAAACACGGATGAGGGTGTCATTGAAGCTCTGAAGTCAATAGGCGCTACATGGTGGCAGGTTATATTTCGCGCCGTGTTGCCCGAAAAACTGAACGAACTTCTTACATGGACTTTTCTGGATCTCGAAAGCAACTTTGTTAATGCTGTTGTTGTCGGCGCTGTGGCAGGCGCGGGAGGGATTGGTTATCAGCTTTTTTTAACTGCGAACTTTTATTTCAACATGCACGAAGTAGGCCTTATTACGTATTTGTGCCTTGGTGTATCACTCGTGTTTGAGATAATTGCCACAAAACTAAGAAGGCACTTTATCGTGAATTGACATGGCTTCATTTTTTAGGATCGTTTAACATAGATTTGTAAAAGAATAGGTACAATAAAGGAAGGTATTAAAAATGAGCTGCCCAAATGTAAAGGAGTGCGCTTGTCCCAAGAAGAATTGCGTAAACAACGGAAAATGTTGCGCTTGTATTAGATTTCATTTGAATGCTGGAGAAAAGGATTACCTTCCATATTGCTTGTTTCCAAACAAAGACAAAAGCATGATAAACGTGTATAGAGTGCTAAAGGCGAAATTTGGGAAATAGGTAAAAAGTCAACTTCAAGTGTAAGTATACCTGTATGTCCGTGTAAATACTGGGCTTCTCCTTTGAAACCATAGAACCGATGGGCATACTGCAAATCCAATGTGGTGAAACTCCTCATGACACTTCTCCTAAAATAATATATTTACGGGTGTTTGCATGCTCCCGTATGAGCGCGTATTTGTGTCAATAGTTTTCTATCAGAATAAGAATAAACAAGTCTATTGAACTATGGGCAAAAGAACTCGGAGCAAGCGGATATTTCAATTTTTTGGAAAAGACTATGGGAAACATGGTCCAAAGAGAAGAAAAAATAGAAATCGCTAATAAAGCTAACAATCTTCAGCTATTTGAGATAAATAATTCATTAATATCTACAATCTAGCGCTATTGTAGTGTTGACTGATCACACTGAAAATGTTAACATGTGGCAGTGGGTATGCGACATGTCTTTTGGTAATTCTATCGCGGATTTTTGGGATGGGAAAATTGCGTGGACTTAGCGTCGACGCGGGGGGATTTTTCGCAGCTTGATCCGAAGCGCCAAAGACGGTCGCTAAATACTCAGGTCGCGGTATTTACTAGCGGCTATATCGCGATATACTTTAATCATTAACTAAAGGAGATGCATTCTATGAGAGTTAAACATGTACTTGTGTTGTCGCTGATTGTTTTGGCTATCACGCTTTTATTTGCTGGCAACGCCTTCGCCGCTACTACGTTTACGGGTGGCGAATGGACATCGAACTCAACCACATTCGCAAAAGGCGCAGAGAACCCGAGGGCTCACTATTACACCTATGACTCGCTCCAGGCGGCACTTGACGGTTACACAATGTATCCGGAAAAAGACGACAACTCGTATTACATGACGCTCAGCGACCGACGGGCTACCAACGAAGGGGCGTGGAAATTCTATTATCAGGTCAACCCGCGTTTTCGCATGTGGCCGGAAGCAATATCAGGATCCGCCAACATCGTCGTGAGCGATTTTCTGAAATCAACCTATGACGACAGTAGCTGGGACAACATCGGCGTACCCAACAGCTGGCAAGTTAACTGGATCACAGGCACGAACACAAAGAAGTACGACAAGATCACATACAAGAACACCGGCTGGGGTTGGGGTAACAACGAAGGCACCCTTACTATCAACGGCGTAAGCGTCAATACCAGCAATGGCACCATGACAAACCCAAACGCTCCGCAAAACTACAATGGCGTTGGTACATACAGGCGGCACTTCACTGTACCCACAAGCTGGGATGGACGAGCGATTACACTAAACTTTGACGGTTGCGACGGTTTCTATGTATGGGTCAACGGCGTTGCGGTTGGATATTCCGAAGACACGATGGCGCGCAAAGAATTCGATATAACCGATCTGGTTGACACGTCGCCGGGTAACGACAACATCATTGTCGTCCAAGTCATCCGCTGGGTGACGGGCTCATGGCTTGAGGACCAGGACTTTATCCGCGTATCTGGTATATTCCGCGATATATACCTTTTAGCCAGGCGTCCCGTTGACGTTTATGACTTTGAGATCGCTACAACCCCGACGACTGCAGGCAATTACTCTGGAAACTGGAACCTGTCAATAACGGCGTTCCTGCGCGACTGGGGCGAGACCGCCACGGCGGGGCGCGACGGCACGACCGTTTACGCGAGCCTTTACGACTCTGCAGGCAATCAAATTGGAAATACAATTTCAAGCAGCAGCGGGAATTTCTCAACTATAACGACGGGTACCGGCACGACATACACAGGCTGGCAAATCGGGCAAGGATTCAGGAACCTCTCATTGCCAGGCGCGCGGCGTACGCTCAATTTCACCGGCCTCCCAGTCAGCCCGTGGAGCGCCGAAACGCCGACACTGTACAAACTGGTGCTGCGCGTGGAAGACGAGTATATTTGTATACGCGTCGGATTTCGCTATTATAACTTTACAATTTCTTCGACTGTCCCCGGCGTATTCATCAATGGCCAGCGCCTGCTGCTCCACGGCACGAACGCGCACGAGATGAGTCCATACAATGGGCGCGCTTTGACAGAAGCAGAGATAAGGGAAGACCTCCGGATAATGAAGGAAAACAACTTCAACCACATCCGCATGTCGCACTATCCGCACAGTCCTTTGTACTATGACATTGCGGATGAATACGGCATCTACATAATGGACGAATCCAACATCGAGACACACGGCAACCGCAACATTACCGCGTCCACAAACTCAACCACTTGGGGTCAAGCTATACGCGACCGCATGGCGAACATGTACGAACGCGACAAGAACTATGCTAGCGTTTTCTCCTGGTCGCTTGGCAATGAGTCAGCTGGTTCCGGTGTCGTAAGTTACGGTAAGGACTGGATCAAGGCGCGCGACTCGCTGCGGCCAATCCACTGCGAGTATGAAAACCAAGGTACAAGCAGCAGGACCGACATCGGCGACATGCTCAGCTATATGTATGATACGGCTTCCAGTTGGAACAACAGGAACGTCGGCAACAGGCCGAACTACCTGTGCGAGTACTCCCACGGCGAGGGCGTTTCAAACGGCAACTACCGCGAATACATTAACGTTTTCGAAACGAACACCCGCGCGATCGGCGGAGCTATATGGGACTGGGTTGACCAGTCGATTTGGACGCCGCTCTCAGGCACCAGGGCCGCTCAATGGCCTACGGTTGGATACATGGCTGTCGGCGGCGACTGGGGAGACACTTCGAACGACGGCTGGTTCATCGGCGACGGCGCGTTGTTCGCTGATAGGACGCCAAAACCGTCCATGCAGGAACTCAAGTATAATAACCAAATGATCCGTGCTAATTACACAAGCAACACCAATACTTCCGTAACCTACGCGGTGAAAAACAAAAACCTATTCGTTAACGTCAACACGTTCGATATGGAATGGGAAGTTGTGGAGAACGGCGTCGTAATACTCAGCGGTACAAGCGCGCAATCCGTTAACCCGTGCCCTGCGCCAGCAAGCGGAGCGCTAAAGTACACGTCGACAAGCTTCACAACGTCCTTTGGCGCCATCCCGAATCCGAAGCCGGGAGCGGAATACCTGTTTAACCTCAAGTATAAACTGAAAAACGCTGCACTTTGGGCGCCTGCTGGCTACGTAATCGCCCAGGAACAGTTTATATTGAATATAACGAATACGCCGGCACCAGAAATTTTACCGATCATAGACGAAGGCATGACAGTTACAGGAACAGGCGGCAACGTCTCCATTACCGGCAAAGATTTCTCTGTAACCTTCTCAGGCGGTTATATTTCGGATTATTCTTACAAGGGAACACAGATTATGAGTTCCGGCCCCGTGCCGAACTTCTACCGCGGGATCACCGACAACGAGAGGGCCGCAAGCGTTACAACCGCATGGTGGTCATGGTGGTCACAACCCAGCACATATACAAACGGCAACATAACGGTGCAAAGTACCGACAATGACAACCTGGTTATCGTGACCGTACCGAGTACATGGTCGGGCAAGAGCCTGGCGGTAACGACCATATACACGATTTATCCCGACGGCGAAATCAAGGTTAACGAGCGGTACGCGTTTAGCGCTGCCCCGACCAATAGCAATGAGGTGCCTGAAGTCGGCGCAATAATGACTATCCGGCCTGGGTTTGAAAACCTGACCTGGTACGGCAGAGGCCCGATGGACGCTTATGTCGACCGCAGGATCGGCGTTCACGCCGGCATTTATTCAAATACTGTTGCCGATAACTTTGTGTATTATCAGAGGGCTCAGGAAATGGGCACCAAGAACGATACCCGCTGGCTCGCGCTGACGAACAACAGTGGTTTTGGGCTAATGGTCAAAGCCGGCAAGTTCGCTGCTAACACACTTTTCAGCGGATCGCAGTCCGCCGGCGGCACTACATCGGCATACAATGCGTCGAACTATGTCGAATTCAACGCGCTGCACTATCTGCCAACGGAACTGAGCCGCTCAAACAACACCAGTTCCAGCTCCGACACATCCAGGCACGCGTATCAGGTGCTTGACCTGCACGCGAACGACAGCTCATATTCGACGTACCTGCGCGTAAACGCTGGTTCAACCGGCGCCGGCGGCGACAACACATGGGGTGCGCGTCCGCTATCGATGTACCGGATCAACATCTCAAGCGCGAGGACTGTCGAGTATAACTTCTCGCTCAAACCGACTGACAGCTTCAGCGCTACCGAAGCCAGCGCGTTCTGGACGTCAACGCGAAACTTCTATCAGAACCTGCGCGACTTGATGGTTACGTCCGTAGCTATGGGCGTACCGACATCATCGGTCGAATATCAGACCGCAGCGTCCGTAACGACCGCGACGGGCGAAATCGCAACAGTTAACGCCTACAATGCGCTTAAGGAACTGATGGATTCGATTGAGCCATCAATCACCAGCTTTAAGATCGGCGATTTCTCCGGATACATCAATGACGAAGCCGAAACCATCACCGTCAGCGTCCCCACCGGAACCAACGTATCGAACGTCACCCCGGATATCGGGCTTTCAATGGGTACGACGCTTGTCACAACCGGCGCCTTGAATTTCACAAACCCTGTACAGATTACGGTTGCGGGCGCCAACAGTTCCAAAACTTACACGGTAACGGTAGTGGTATCCGCCGCCAACGAAGCGAAACTGTATGGCTTTACGCTGGGTAAGGCGGTCGGCGTCATAAGCGGAACGGATGTCGCGATTATGGTTCCATACGGTACAAACCTGACAAACGTCACGCCGGAGCTGTTCATCTCCGCCGGCTCGTCATTTGCCCCGTCCGGTCCGGTTACCTTCGCTGCGGGCGTCCCATTCGCTTTCTCCATAACATCAGCCAACGGCAGCGCAACGGCGACCTATAACGTAACCGTTTCTGTCGCGAAAAGCACGGAATGCTCGATCTTGTCGTTCAAAGTCCTCGACCGTGACGGCCAGTATGTCGAAGGTGTATTCTCCGGATCAAACATCTCTGTCGATTTGTTCCCCGGAACAAACCTTACCGATATAATTCCTTTGGTTTCCGTCTCAGACGGTGCGTCCTACACGCCTGCTGGAGCTCAGACATTCGTTGTCGGAACACCGGTTGCGTATGTGGTCACTGCCGACGATGGCGTAACTCAAAGGACATATCAAGTAACAATAAGAAACGCAACGCTTGACCTTGTGAAAAAAGTTTACGCTGCGTTCAACACCAGCGGAACAACGACGGGGACAACGCTTACGGGCTTGCCGGATCGCGTCGAGGTTACTACCGCCGACGGGAAAACGATGTTGCTGCCAGCCACCTGGACGGTAAGCGGAAGCACAATATTCACAACGGTGACAAACGCCTCTGTGTCAGTCGCCGGTCAGACAATATCCGGGATCAAAGTTGAGGTAATCAAACCGGGGACAGTCGCCTTCATCAACTGCGCCACCGATTCCAGCGGTTCTGATGTGTACGACGCCGTAAAAGAATTGGTTGGCGGGCGGCTTGTCAACAGCACTTCCGACAGGTCGTCTTATGGCGGGACTCCTGCCTGGGGATGCACAGACGGCAACTCCAGTCGCGGCACTAGAACAGGTTCGGCATACACCAGCGATAAGTACGAATTCGGTTACTACGGCAACACCAACTCCACCGGCGTTTACTATTACTACAGGATAACGCTGGATCCCGGACAATATGTCTGTGTCGCGGGTTACACAGAGTGGTGGAGCGGGCCGAGAACGACAGCTCTGACGGTAAGAACCGGCTCCGCTTCGGGAACCGTAATTCAGACCTCGACGACGGCTCAAGTGTCGAGCAGTACGACCAGAAATATATGCAACAACACGAACAGCCCACAGTCGTTCACGCTTTCCGCGCGCACCGAGGTATATATCCGCTTTGAAGCTACGACAGCTCAGGCACCGGATGTGTCCTGGATAGAAATATACCAGATCGCGAACGGCACGGGCAATGCCATACCGGAGCTGACTTCAATTCATAGCGTCACTGGCAACACGACTTTCGCGTCGGAATTAGGCGCCCCGACAACAGGACTGCCTTCGACCGTCGACGTTCGGCTGTTAAACGGATCGACTGCGGCTGGCAATGTCGTTTGGAATGTACCGACAGGAACGTTTAAAATCTTTAGCGCTGTAGATGTACCAGGAACGGTAACCAGCGGATCAAGTTCGGCAAGCATTACTGGAAAAGTCGAAATTGTCCCGCCTGGACTCAAGTACTTCATTGACTGCAACCCGAAGCTTGTCGAAAGGGATCCTGTCGGCTCTTCCTCTGCGTCGTATGACGCAATCAAGGCTCTTGTGCCGGGGCTTCTCAACGACACCCCCGACAGGGCTTATAATGGAGTGTGGGGTTATACTTCGTCTGTTGGCGCGACAGGAGACATGCGCCCGAACGATGTCCTGACCCTCGGTCCTGACAAGTTCAACACGGGTTGGTACGTGAGGACCACATCCACAAACATTACTTATAAAATGAGCCTTGAACCCGGCGATTTCATGCTGGTTATGGGAACAAAGGAATGGTGGTCGTCAACCAACAGGACAAGAAACTACACTATAACGGCAAGAGGCTCCGACGGCGCGGTGTTAGCTACGCTGACCGACAGCCTAGTCGCGAGCTCAGGCAATACGACGCCGAGCAAGATGAACGCGCTGTACATTTCGCTTGCCGAAGCGGACGATATTACATTTACTCTTACAACGGCAAGCGGCAGTAACACGCCGCAAATCAGTTGGCTGGCAGTCGTCGAGCAAGGTCCTTACCAGGATATCAGCCTTACATGGGGCGCTCCTGTGAAGACCGCGAACTCGATCACGGCAACCGCCATGGTTGAAAACTACCGTAGACTGGCGACAGACATCATTATCGCGATATACGACGCAGCAGGCCGCCTTGTCGCTGTAAAGACGGAGCAGATTCCTCTATCGTCACTCGTGGGAGAACAGTCTGCTGTGAGCATCACGATTTCCGATGTTCCGATAGGCGCTGGCTATAAGGCCAAAGCGTTTGTATGGGACGGCTCGGGAACCTATGTGCCATTATTCGAAGCGCTGAGCATTGAATAAATAAAAAGCACAAGGGGACGGTTCTCCTATGTTCGCAAGCGAACGAGGAGAACCGTCTCTTTTGTGTTTTCTAATATTTATCGGGACGTTATTGACGGTCAAATAAGCAGGCATTAAGAACAACTGACTCGCACCACCGACAATAGCTATGATTATTCTTGCGCAAGTTAAGATGATACTCCCGTCATACACTAATCGCAGTCACCTCCGGCCTCAAGTTTCTTCTGCATTTCTCGTAACGTATCAAGATATGCTTTCTCCACATCGGTCAGCTCATCCGCAAACTGCGCCCGGTATGTGTTGTATTCACGATGTGCTTTATTTACTGCGGCAACATGGGTAACTTTGCCTGAATCCTCCAAAATGCCCAAGCCAAAGTCTTGTGAGAATTTATCCAGTGTTTCGAGCCAATCCCTCATATACATAGGCTCTTGAGTTGACGCTTTCAACTCTGCCATATCAAAAAAAGCGTTGACCATACGGCGCAGCGCGAAAAGTTCCTTTTCGGTCATATAGTTTTTTGCAATGGTTACTTCGCTTTTTACAGGACGCTTTCCTTTGAATACGGTCAAGCCCATGAAAGGTAATTCTGCATTGGCGCGGTTAAAGACAATTTCACTTGCTGTATGACCACTGACAGCTTAATGCAGTTTATTCTGTACGATTTTAAAAAACTCTATCGTCTCTGGCATTGTGGCATTGTAATCAAGGCTGGTGGCGTAAAGGTCAAGTATTTGGCGGTACATAACCTTTTCGCTGGCGCGTATATCGCGAATACGCTCTAAAAGTTCTTTCCAGTACAGTCCGCCACCTATGTTTTTAAGCACGTCGTCGTTCATTGCAAAGCCTTTTTGCAGATATTCATGCAAAATAGCTGTTGCCCATTGACGGAATTGTGTGCCGGCTGAAGACTTCACGCGGTATCCAACAGCAAGAATCATGTCGAGGTTATAATACTTTACGTTGCGTTTGATTTCTCGTGTACCCTCGCTCTGAACTGTCAAGTTTTCCTTGACAGTTGCCGATGTACCGAGTTCCCCATCTTTCAGAATGTTATTGATGTGTAAACTGACATTTTGCTTTGTAGTTTGAAAAAGCTCCGCCATTTGCATTTGGGTAAGCCAAACGGTCTCGCTGTCCTTAAGAACATCAATTTTCACAAGTCCGTTTTGTGTTTGATATATAATGATTTCATAGTTGTTACTCACAGCCAGTCACCTCAACTTTCGCATGGTTTTTCCGCATGTTATTCGTATGGGGAATTTGTTTTCTCCATTCTCTGTAGTATGTGGTATTCTACCTCATTTCAACGAAAAAGACAAGAAATGTGCCTTTCGTTGGACATAAAAGCTTCCTTGGGAATCAATAAAACAAGACATGCGGGAGTTTGTAGTGTGCCATTCTGACGCAATTCAGAAACCACCCTATGTTTTCTAAAATTACTTGACAAACTAAATGTATAAGTATATAACATTATTATACCGCGCGCGGTCTATTATAAAGGGGGGTTACTATGCCACGAACAAATAAAGATTTTGATTCCCGTAAAGAACAACTCATTCAGCTAGCACTTGAACAATTCATCGAGAAAGGTTATGAAAACACAACCATAACGGATTTACAAAAATGTTTTGGCTTAACAAAAGGTGGGCTGTATCATTACTTTAGATCTAAAGAGGAAATTCTTGATGCTGTGATTGAGTATGGGCTTATGCAGGAAACAAAAGGTTTAATTGAAGAACTGGAACAAATTCCAGTTGAAAAGAAGCTAATTCATTTCTTTTTTAGCACTACAACAAACGCCTTCACAAAGAATCTTTTTAAGTACAGCAAAAACAACAGTTCATCAATCGTAACATATAGACTACGTGAAAAAACCACGAAAATACTAGTCCCTATTTTGAAAAATATTATGAATCAAAATATCGAATCTGGTTTTTATAAATCAAAATACCCTGATGAAATGTCAGAGTTTTCTATTATTTTAGCGCAAGCAATAACAGAAGCAGG
The DNA here is from genome assembly GCA_009776445.1 of Oscillospiraceae bacterium. Classification (GTDB taxonomy): domain Bacteria; phylum Bacillota; class Clostridia; order Oscillospirales; family Oscillospiraceae; genus WRMH01. Next base: position 26,480 of record WRNV01000032.1, read on the forward strand.
GATGTTGTCCGAAACTGATTTAGATCACAAAAAAAAGCGCATAGACGCCATTGTTGATATGTGGAGCAAATGTATGAAACCGCCTGCTGAACATATTCATGAACTAAAAATGAATCTATACAAACTTATTAGCGCTGAGGAGAATTAAAACATGAAGATGTTTAAACATAAATCTATAGCCAGGAAAAGGGTGTTAAGAATGATTGGAATTATTCTTGGAACTGTTATTGGGGCGCTATTATTATTTTGTTTCGTAGTCTTATTAATCGTATGGTCATGGAGTCCCAGCAAAATCGAACCTTACTATGATGATAGCGGCAAAGCGCTGCCCGGTAGCATATCGGAGATTATCCACATGGAAATTGGCAATGTTGAACAAGGTATGATCATAAAGGGCAAAGATGTAAATAATCCGGTTTTGCTATTCCTGCATGGCGGCCCCGGCAATCCGCAATACGTTATTTTTAGCGACATTGGGCTCGAAGATTACTTTACAGTTTGCTGGTGGGATCAGCACGGAAGCGGAATGTCGTATTCCTCCAAACGTGATTGCGAAAGCGTAACTCTTGAACAAATGGTTTCGGACACTGTCGAGGTCACCAATTATCTGCGCCAACGGTTCGGGAAAGAAAAAATATACCTTATGGGACAGTCGTTTGGTTCATTTTTGGGCATAAACACGGTTGACCGACATCCTGAGCTATATGAAGCATACATTGGAATCAATCAAGTAACAAATCAGTTGGAATCGGAAAAGCTGGGATATGAAAGTATGATGTATATTGCTCAGGCAAGCGGTGATAAAGAGAGTATACAAAAACTGGATAAATATCAGCTGGATGGCGCTGACACAATAACCAACGATTATTTAGCACTTCGCTCCAGTATCATGCTCAAGCAAGGGACAGGTACTTTCCACAACAATTCGACAACAGTGTTCCAATATGCTATTATGCCGCTTTTGAAAGCCAGGGAATATACGCTATCTGATAAATATGGTTTTATTGCCGGGTCATTGTTCATGCTCAATTCTCCTGTAAACAAGGCGCAGTTCACGACAAATGTGATGGAAACTATCCCCAAAATTGATATTCCTGTATATATATTGCACGGCGTATATGACAGACAGGCTTCATATGAACTTTCCCAAAGATATATTGAAATATTAAAGGCGCCCAAAAAAGAGTTTTATGCCTTTGAAAGCTCTGCACATGGCGCACATATGGAAGAACCTGAAAGAGTTATTGAGATTATTAGGGAAGATATCCTTGGGATAGGAAAAGAAGGCAATATCAGTGATTAAGTATTACCTGGGTATGCACTTGACGCCAACTGAATACTCTACACTCCCGTCATTGCGGGCTTGACCCGCAATCTCGTGAAGGATTGGTATATGAAAGAAAA
>WRNV01000033.1 GCA_009776445.1 Oscillospiraceae bacterium
AACTCGTTGGGATTGCTCCCCGGCAGCGGCAGGATCCCCGGCAGCGCGGGCGGTTCATACGCGATCGCGGCGCTCGGCATACCGACGACGTCTCTGTCCGACGGACCCGCCGGGTTAAGGGTAACAGTAAGCAATACGAGTACTTCCAGCGCCACGCCCGCAGAAAGGAACGCTACGTTCTGGCCTAATGGCAGCGCCCGTTCATCCGCCTGGAACAAGGAACTGAGCGAAGTAATGGGGACAGCCTGGGGTAAAGAGCAGTATTACTTTGGCAATGACATTGCCCTCGCGCCAGGGCAGAATATCCACAGGAGCGTCCTCAATGGGCGTAACTTTGAGTATTATTCAGAAGACCCGTTCCTTTCAGGCAACACATCAGCAGCGGAGGTAAAAGGCTTCCAAACACAGGATGTAGGAATGACCGTCAAGCACTTCGCCGCTAATAATCAGGAATCGAACAGGTTTAACCTCCCAACCAATGTCAGCACAAGGGCACTTCGCGAGGTTTATTTGAGGAGTTTCGAGTATGCGATAGAAGAAGCGCAGCCATGGTCGGTCATGACTTCATATAATCAGGTAAACAGCGTGAGCTCTGCGCAAAATTACAGCTTAAACACGACTATCCTCAGAAATGAATGGGGATTTGGCGGTTTTGTCATGACTGACTGGGGCGGCCGGACCGCCTTGGGCGCCATAGCGAATACGTCATGGGGAAATGCTGGGGACATCTACCCCGGTTTTAACAACGGCAGCCCGATTGCGTCGGGCGACGGTAGCAGAGTCAAGTCAGGGGCTGACATGGCGCAGTATGCGGGCGATCCAAGCGCTGTAACGACTGCGGTCAGCAACGCCGCGCATCCGCTGACTCAGGACGATGTGGATCTGGCGTGTAGGCGCGTACTGCAGTATATAATCAAAACACCAGTGTTCAATGACAGGCCGCTGAGCATGGGAGCGACAGATCCTGAATTAAAGGCCGCTAATCGTGCTATAGGCATGGAAATTGGCACAGAAAGCGTAATACTACTAAAGAATGCTCAATTCGCAGACGACGAGGTCGCGTTACCGCTTGATAAGGAGCCTTCAGGAAAAATCCTTTCACTCGGTCTGGCGGCCAATTCGCTTGTTAGCGGCGGAACGGGCAGCGGCGCGGTCAACATGTCAACGGCAGACAGCAATGCGGTTCCTTCGCTAAACACTGCAATAGCAAATATCGTCGGAGCGGACAACTTGATTAACACCGCTACGCTCTCGGCGACCGGTCTAACTACGTCCAGCGGTGAACGCGTTATTGCCCAATCCCTTTGGGATACATGGGCGGACGACGATATCAGCGCGGTAGTCTACTGCGTCAAGCGGACGTCAGGCGAAAGCAGCGACGTCAACGGAACCTCGATTCCGTCAAGCGCGGGAGATACAGGCTACCGGCTCAGCAACAATGAACAGAACCTTATTACACAAGGCTCCGCATTCGCCCGCAGCAAAGGCATCCCGTTCATCGTAGTGCTTAACATGGGTACTTGGGTGAGAATATCCGATTGGGAAGACCAGGCTGACGCCATCATTATGACCTGGGAACAAGGTATGGGCGGCGGGGCCCCGGCGGCGAGCGTAATCTTCGGAGACACTAATCCGTCAGGGAAAACCCCCACATCCGTGCCGATCGACGTTGTAGGAAACGCTGCAAACGGCCAGAAGCTGAATCCTTCGGAGGGTCAATTCGCAGGAAGCAGCGCGACATATAACGAGGGTATTTTCGTGGGCTACCGTTATTATGATACGTTTGACGTGCCTGTCACCTATCCGTTTGGCTATGGCCTGAGCTATACGACGTTTGGTTATAGCGACGCGGCTCTTGATAAAGCGGCGTTCACTGGGGTTGGCGACATCCTGACGGCTAGCGTGAAGATAACCAACACTGGCAGCGTCGCCGGTAAGGAAGTTGTTCAGTTCTATATAGGTGCGCCGGGCGTTTCGATGGTTAAGCCGGTAAAGGAGCTAAAAGGTTATGGCAAGACTGCTTTACTCGAACCGGACGGCAGCCAGACGGTCAGCGCAAAGTTTGACGCCATGTCGTTAGCGTCATACGACGATCAGGCGGGCGTCTGGGTAATTGAGCCGGGTAAGTATGTTGTGTATTTCGGCGCGTCTTCGCAGGATATCAAAGCCGTGAAATGGTTTACAGTCAGCAGTGAGATTATCGTCAAAACCGTCGCCAAGGACGCGATGTCGCCGAGAGTCAGCTTTACAGAGATCAGGCCGACACAATCTATCATCACATTTGAGCCCGCTCAGGGCGGCGATTCCTTCAAAAAGGCATATACAGAGGGCGCGGCTTTTAAGGTGCTTCCTGAACTCCCGGAAGGCTATATCTGGTTTGACACCAAAACGGGAAGGGCTGTCAACGAGGGGTCTATTGTAGCGGCGCAAGGCGACAGGACTATTGCCGCAATGCCGCTCGCGGTATCATTCGAAGGCGGTAAAATAGCGGTTTCCTTTGATTATGCCAACACAACTGCAAATGCGATCAACGCGATGTTCATAATAGCGCAATACGACAAAGCGGGCAGGATGTTGACTATGGTTTCAGAAACAGAAATTGTAGCGGCTGGCGCGTCTGTCACGATAGGCTCATCGGTTGCTCTTGCGAACGGCGCGTACACGGCAAAGGTTTTCCTCTGGAACGGAGACGATTATGTGCCTCTGCGCGAATCCGTAGAGTTTGAGCTTTAGTTAGCGAACATAAGCACAGGGAGGGACGGTTCTCTTGTGTTCCTGGAGAACCGTCCTCCTTCGTTTTACTCCTCGTTTTTGTCACTATAAAAGCAAAAGAAAACATTGACATTATGCGTGGCGGGCAATATACTATCAAAGTAGCTGAGGAGCGCAAATAGCGTCGGTCTATGTCGGAGGCTTAGCTCAGCTGGTTAGAGCGCTCGCCTCACACGCGAGAGGTCTGCGGTTCAAGTCCGCAAGTCTCCACCACCCATTTAACTGACCGAATCTTGCGCCGTTTGGCTTCGGGTTCGGTTTTGTCTTATCCAACGAGGCCTACCGTGAACGCTTTGTTTTCTTTATGTTTGTTCCAGAGGAGGGGATTGTAATTTGATTGCTTTCATTAAGTCTAAACGCGGTATAATCGTGGTTTCCTGTTGCGTTGCGGTTTTAGCCGCTGCAATTGTTTTAAGCGCTGTTTTTCTGTGGCGCGTAGACCAGGCAAAATATTCGTTAAGCTATGTAGTAACAGCAGACCCGTCTTATGGGGAACTGATTATCGATATGGCTGTGGATATAAAATCCCTGCCCGAGGATCGCACCCTGCTCTTTTACATGGGCAAAACAGACGCCATATGGTATGACTGCCTCGACGGGAACGGTGAGGAGGTCCCGTATTATGAAAACGGGGACTTAATGGTAATAGGCCCGGTTGAGAAAAAAACCAGAAAGCTAAACTTCAAATATGAAGCCCGGATTGGGGCGCTAAGCGATATCTTTGACAGCATGCCTTATACACAAGGCTCTTTCTTTGACGATTTGCTGACATTCTCAGGCGAATATGTTTTTCTGCTGCCGTATACTGATCCTGATTTGCTTGATTCAATGGACAAATACATAAAAAGCGTTTCGATTGATTTTCAGGTCCCAGACGATTGGCAATCCATTATTCCGTATAATAAACCCCTGGACGGTTCGCGTTCACTTTACGTAAACAAGCCAACGTGGGATTTCTTTAACAGTATTAGCAAATCCGCGTTTTGCTTCGGGCATTTTGAGAGATTCGATTACGGTGGGACCCTGACTAGCGAGCAAATATACGTCGACGTTGCTGCCGCAGATGGCATCCCTCAATATACTATCGACACGCTGACATTATACCTTGATTATTTCACCGAGATATTCGGCCAAACTCTGGACGACGTGCCGATAGTACTGCTCCGCAATCATCCCTATGACTATTCTATCATAGTAGGCGGCGTGGGAAGCCGTTGTTCTGCGGTCTCAATGGATATGCGTTTTATTGACGACTATAAGGTTTTGTCCAACGTGGTTTACCACTCATTCTTCGACAGCAAAATAAAGCCGCGCAACTTGCGTTATGTTACAGGCAACTGGATATATGTGGGACTGGCGGATTATTATGTCAATCTGTCTTCCGGCCTGCTCCCCATTGAGGTTAGGAATAATTACGAAATGGGGCAGCTTGAGACTTTTGAGGAAAAGTATCTTAAATACCTGTACTTTTCGTTGAAGGAGCCTGGGTTCCTCGGCCTGAACCCTGCGGACGAGCAACTCGGCATGTACCAGGCGCAACAGGATTACTATTTTGGAGTAAAAGTGCCGATTATCATAGATGCCATAAATTACCTGATTGACCAGAAAACAGGACGCCCCGATGGTTTCATTAAGAGCCTCGTGGAGATAGGCGCAAGCGAAAAATCCATTGATTTGGACGACTTATTGAAAATGGTCTGTGGCGACGACTATGAAACCATTAAAATGTACTTTGCGGGCTATGCCCTGATACCGAATTATAAAACCCTTAACATCGACTATATGCCCAGGGAGGACATCATTGATATCCTTGACCTGACTGAGTCGGCGTTCGCCGCTATGTTCAGGCTGGACAATGTTTATTATCCATATGCCAGCGTGGTCCTGCTCAATGAGGAACCTTTCATGGCGGAGGTGCAAAGGCGGGGCGTCCGGTACAACAGTGACGAAATCCAGGAAGAGGTGAAAAAATTCTCGGCAGTTCTTCACAGATTACTGCTTCAATACGCTTTTTGGGCGAAAATTGCGGGGATTGACGATATAACAGAACCGGGCATACATGAAGCGATGTTCGATCAAAGCGCTATATACGAGTGGGACATCTTCTGCGACGAAATCGGTTTTGAAATTGATATAATCTAATATTACATAGTGAAGTTAGGAGTCAGGCGCAAGGATTTAGAATGTATATGAAAAAAGCCAACAAAGTTAACGTAGTAAAAAAGAATATTAAAATCGTTGCCACTGTCGCCATCTTTCTGGCGGTAGCGCTGGCTGCTTTTATCGTTTGCCTCTTTACGTTGGATTTACCCATGAGCTACGATTATGTTGTTTCTTTAGCGGACGGCAGCCCCGGCCCGGGTGGGCTCCCTGGGGCCCTTAGGGTCAATATGACTATTTCATCGCCGTTTTTCAGAAAACTGGACTCGGCCTTCATTTATTTAGGCGATAAGGATGTTAATGTCCTTGGCTGTTTCGACGAACGGGGGAGATCCAAAGAGACATTTCTTGCCGATGGCGTCATCGCCGCGCCAGTACCGCGCGCCGGCAAAACAACCATAGTTTATGACGTGCCTGTAGGTTTGCCAACAAAACACGGGAACAGGGGCGCAATCAGCGAGGATTACATTGTTTTTGACGGAGACCAGGCGTTCCTGCTTCCGGCTTTGTTCTATAGGTACGACGACGTGGGCATACGGCGGTCTGTCGCCAGTATGTCGTTTTCTTTTGATTTCCCCTATGAGTTTACTGAGATCATTCCATATGACAGGATAGATAGTCCGGGCTGGTGCGACATCAACTCCCTTTCCAAAGACGCATTCGTTTTCGGCAGATTTAGCAACATATTGGAAACCGAAGACGGATTGAGCGTATACGCGCCAACAACAGGCAGCGAATTAATGGAAACAATCGGTTTCAGCGAGCTTTTTGCCTATTACGCGGATCTGTTTGAAAGTAAGCCCCCAAAGTACAGCGTGGTCCTGCTGCCGTCTGACGATCCAGAAGGCAGGGTAATAGGGGGCGCCGGGACCGCCGTTACAGCGGCTTCCTTTGACAATAGCCTTCTTCGTGATTGGCAGTTGCTTTCACACCGTATGTTCCACGCGTTTTATGATACTGCGGCGCCGTACGTTAACACTCATATACCCCCAAACCTCTGGTTTAACGAGGGTTTGTCCACATATTACGAGAACATGGCGGTGGGCGCCTTGCCAGAACCTTTGAAGTCCCGAATTGGCGTTGACGTTGACCGCCAGTTTGCGCTCATCTTCGACCAGTATCTCTACATGCGAATAAAAGACCCTTCCGTCTATACCTTTGCGGCAATGGACGAGGAACAGATAGAATCAGACGCTTTGACCGAATTCCTGCATTACACAATGGCGCCCCTTATTGTGAAATTGTTCATTGACGAAGCCACAGCGCTTGGCGCTCCGCCTGAAGCGTTGCTGAAATTCTGTTTAGCTGATGAAACAAGCCATATTACGTCGCTTTGGGCGGCAGTTGAACTATTAAAGGACAAATCGCAGTACTTCTGCGAAGCTTATATGCTGGGCACTAGCATTCCGCCGCTATGGAGCCTGAAGCAATATCAGCCTTCCTCACGGGAAGTCCTGGACGCACTGAACGACATTGAGGTCATTTTGGAAAGCTGGTGGAAGCTTGAGGATAATTCGTATCGCGTCCATATCGTTTCGGAGAAACAATTGGCAGAGGCAATCAGCGACGTGGATGAGAATAATATTATATTCCTGCCCCCGGAAATGGCGGGCCTTATCAGGGACTATTGCCCTCAAGTGTATGCGATACTCCATGATTATTATCGTCAAGCTCAGGATAAGGGCATTGAGTTTGGCGACGAAGACATGAGATCCAAATTACTAACATAGACGGGCTTGACTTACATAAAAACGCGGCAGTCCTTTCAATATATGCGATATACGCGTTATATGAAAGGGCCGCCGCTTTGTTTTATTTCTTTGCTTTTAACTTTGCTTTATTGCTTTGCCTTCATGCCTTGCCGATTCTTGTTCTTGCCTTATTTAGCTTTATTTAGCCAAGATAGCCTCGGCAACAGGGGTGTAAGAAGGATCCGCCCAGAAGAAGACTTTCACTGTAGCAGCGTCTTTTGAAATGGTAAATTCAGGTATCACGCAGTTGATGATCCCTGTTTCGTCAACGGCTACTAGCACGGACTTGTAGCCCAACATAACGCCTTTTTCGTTGTAGGCGGCGACTATTACGTTTACATTGCCTTCCGGTATGTCATTTACGTTCACTATAACATCGCCGTTTTCATCCAGAATGACAGGGTGCTTGACATCCGCTGCTCTGACCAGCGCCTGCACTTCACGGATCCTTAACAGGTAATTGGGGTCCCAGAAGGTTGAAGCCGCAGACAAACGGGTGCTGCTCGGCGTGATTACGTCGATCTTGACGTATCTCGCTTTTACACGGCTGGAAAGTTTTATATCGGTGATCGGCTTTTTATTCGAGCGTATTGTCTCCGTGACCCATGGGCCGTCCGCGTCTTCGCTGTAGGAGATATCGAAGTCATATGTTGGGGCGTTGTTGTCCTTATCGTTATACCTGTCCATCCCTCCGTCAACATCCACGAACGGATCAGACGGTGCGTGGAATATCCTTAACCTGTCAATCTCTTTCACCGAACCCATATCAAACACAGCGGCATGCGGGCTGGGATACGTGGTTGTCGCGACTTGCCACTTGCTTGTTATCGAGCCGTCGACCATGTTCGCGGCGCCGGTGCGGGTTTCTGAAACCACTGTCGCGTTAAGCAACTGGTTGAAATATACGTCATAATCGACGTTAACAACCCGTCCTTTAGCTCCGTCGGTATCATAAACGGACACTTCGCATCTATAGGCTTCCGCTTGCGCAAACTCGCTTTCGGTCTGGGAAAGCGTCTTGTCCGTCGCGCCAGGGATCGGCAAATACCTGCCGTCAGGTTCAATGGCGGTTTTCTTATACCACTGGTACTTGGAAGCGTTTTCTTTCAACGGGAACTCGCTGTAATATGTATAGTTGACCTCAAGGTTAGCGCCGCCGTCTGCAAATACCGGTATAATCTTAGCGCCCGTGATTGTTGACAATGGCGAGCCTATCTCTGCGGACGCGACTTGGGCAACCCCGTTTTTAATCGTCGTGATTTCGCACTTATATCCTGTGGTCATACCCAATTCAACGTTCGTCTGCGCCATAGCCGAACCGATCTCGCCTGGGATCGGGACGTATAGGTCGCCATAACGGTCGGTGAATCTCTTATACCATTGATATGTGACGGTATCAGGAGCAGCGCCTACGGATTCATATGAAACCGCGAGCCTCATCGAAGAGCTGGTAAATGGGGCTATCTCAATTTCAGCGTTCTTGGCGCCTGCCTGCCCTGCGTTCGGGTTGTCGCTCAAAGCAGCAAACTCATAAACCCAGGCCGTACCGTAAGTTGCCCCGGAACCGCCTGTGACGCCGCGCCAGCCACCGCGATCCGGATTGATCCTGAACTGTACCCAGTCAACTGCGAGCGGGCTTATTAGTTCATGATAGGTAATGATGGCTGTGTTGTTAGTCTCGTTGAAGAGTTGCGTCCATGTACCGTTATTGGGATTGCCATTTGTGCTGTCGTTGCTGTACCAGATGCTGAACTTCCTGTTTGCGCCGTTGTGGGATTCGCCGCTATTCATGCCACCGTGAGCCAGCACGAAACGTTTCACTTCTTTGAGCCCGTCATAGCCGACCCTGACGCTTACCCAGGCGTTGCCGCTGGCTACGCTGTTGCAGCTCCATTTATCGTTGGACGTACCCCAAACGCCGTTGGTCGCCTTCCAGGCCGCTAACGTAGTGCTTTGGTCTGCGCCGCCGATAACCCTGGCGGTGTTCGCCGCGCCGTTTGTAATATTTAGGCAGTAGTCGATATTGCTAACCGTAACTGCGTTGGACAGATCAGAAGCGGCGGATGTCAGATCGGCGGTAGCGGTCGCGTTCCTGCCAATTGCTACAACCCTATAGTACCACTTGTCGTTTCCAGCGGCGGCGTTTGCCTCTGTTACGCCGAAGGGCAACTGGTGGACATAGCTTCCGCTTACGCTGCTGCCCAACAAGGTCGACGTCCCCACAGTGAAGTCGGGGCTCGTCGAGCCGTAGACGCTGTATTTATAAGCACCCACAGACTTGGTCCATGTAATCAGACTCCGGAGGTTGTTGGAACCGGGATCATACTTAGCGCTAACATTTGTCGGCGCGGCAGGCGTTACGTTTTCGCGCGGGCCAACCGACGGGGCATCATATACAACGCCGAGGCCCGGCAAGGGATCGGCCAGCGTCACGGCCACAATCTTGATATCGCTGTTATCCGGCAGGCCTATGCTGCTTATTGCCCTGCTCTTGTCAACGTCGACGGAGTACAGGAACAGGAAGTTCTCGTTCGTCAGATGATCCGCGTTGGTGTTGGTCGCAGTCGACTGTTGGAAGAACGTGTTAACATGGATTATGGTATCGTAAACATAGGGTTTGGTATCGGTCCACGCGTAGCGATCCCAACCTGATAGGTCGGTACGCCAACTATTGAAGTCGATAGTCTTGAGCGTGGAGTCGCCTGTGCTGTAATTAACGGTAATTGTGCCGGTGGCCGCGCACGCGCCGGTGTTCGCGGTACCTGACATAGTATTTGAAGTCCTCGCGGTCGAAAAGCCCACGATGTAGACCTTGCCATAGCCGGCTTGCGGATCTGAGACGGCGATGTTTGCGCCGCTTCCGCCGGAAAGAATGTTATTTGCATCTATCGGGCCGACATTGAACTTAATGCCCATAAAGTCGAGCCCACCTACGCCTGCCGGCCAATTTTTCTCAGGCATGGAGAAACCGGGGCTGGCGGAGGTTCCCGCGCCTTCGACGAAAGCGGTGTTACGGGCGCTTCTCGGCGAGGTCGCGCGCTGATTGTAAGCCAGGCTGAGGGCCTTCTGCGCAGGTGCCTGCAGTGCGGCTTGCGCAAATGGCGCGATCTTGGCTTCGATTGTTATTACCTCAAACTTACCAATATCAAATTTGACAGTTTTTCCTGCAATCGTCAATTTCTTTGTCTCATAATTATCATAACCGTGAGCGCTGTCATAATCGTGTTCAAGGATATTCACTTCCTTGGCGCTTATGACGTTGCCCGGCAGGGTAATTGTGACGTCGTCCGTGTCCAAGCCGGCAGCTTCGTACACGCGTACGACTATCGTGTTCGGATCAGACGGATTGTCATACTGGTTCTTTAGGGCTGACATGATGACGTTGGTCGGCGCTACGCTGGCAAATGACTCGGAAGCGCCTAGCCCGTTGGACGGGGTTTTCGCCGCTTCGAAGGCTTTCATCGGGGTACCGAGGCCATAGGCTTTGTTCATGGTATTGTTGCCGTTGACGCTGCCGTTTGCGATGCCGCCTTCATGGGGGGCTATGGAATAGTTGAAATTGTGTACGCCACTGTCAATAACGTATGGGGACGATGGGTTGTAAGCGCTGTTGCTGGCAAATGACTGCGCCCTTGGCGTACGGCAGACGGTTATGCGCGAGCGCACGAACGTCGTGTCGCCGGCAGTCCTTCTCCAGGAATCATGGCCGTATTTAGCGTCATTAAGTATGCTGACGCCGTAATCCCCGCTCTTGTCGGTTACATCGACCCATTTGTGGCCTGGCACTTCGTATCTGGCCTGCTGGAAGGGCGTGATACGGTCGGTGGGCCTTTGTACGGCGCCGTAGGCGGCGTCATAAGTGGCGTAACTGTTATCCGCGTTGATGGGGAACGAAACCTTCAAGAGGCGCTTCGTCTGGAACCATTCGGCGTTCAGGTTTACATCCACATGGTCGACCCCTGGATACATCGAAAATTTCTGGGTTATCGCGCTTCCATTCCACAGTTTGACAACCTGGACTGTCACCTTATCCGGTGTATTCTCAATGACGTCGATAGAGACCGGCAATCCGTCAACGATCCAACTGGGTTCTTTGTTCATTTCCCTCATATTGAGTTCCCACTGATCGAAGCCCTGATCCGGCCTTTCCTCAGTATCCCTATACACATGCAGCTCGCCGCCCTCCATGCCAACGCCCTGCGCGAACATTTCACGGCCGTTGTACTTGAGGCTGGAAATATATCCCGTTTTGGGGTTTATCTGCATCCTAAGCGTCTCGTTTTCAAAAGTAAGATTGTCTACATCAACCTTGAGCGCCGTTGAACGGGCTGGGGGCGGCTGCATCACGAATCTTACGTCAAACACTTTATAACCCAATGCGGGGACATCAGGCGCCATAAATGTCAAGGTTGCCTTTCCGCCAGGGTTTCGGACGGCATTTGATGGGTAAATCTGCGTCGCCCCATCAAAAATAACAGGGAATGTCTCAACAGCGGGTACAATTAACGGATCGTAAACTTCAACCGTAACTTCGCCGCTACGCGCCCATGAAAGCTCGTTGAAGACAAACACGGGGCTGCCTTGCACATTTGTGTCCGCACGGTATGCTAGGCCGGCTAGCGCGTTATTGCGAACGCTGTTGAACAGGTTTTTCGATTGTTCCTGGAAGTTGTATGACTGATAATACTGGTACGCTACGGAAGAACCGGGGAGAACGTCATGCATCTGATCAGTCAGCACCCTGTTCCACGCCCATTCGATAGTGTCGCTGTTGTTTGTGGGCGTCACGCCTGTATAGAAACCCAGGGTTGCCGCTTTCTCAGCGCTATCAGCCAATATCTCGTTTTTGCGGTTGTATTCCTTTATGCGCGCCCAAGACGTGTATGTGCCGCGATGGTACTCGAGGTATATCTCGCCTGTATGGGTAGGTATGTTGATTGTGGGTTCCGCACCGGCTGCAACATTCGCTTCATCTGCTTTGATAATATCATCTAAATCCTTGAAGAAGGCGGACGTGCCTTTGTTCGCTACGCTGAATTTCGTGTTGGCGTTGCTAGCAGTCTGGCTGACGTACACGAAACTGTTCCCTGACGCCGTACCGGTCAGCCCTTGGCCGAAGTCGCCGGAACCAAAGAAGAATAACCCGATTTTTACGCCTGTTTCATAGCCGTCCTGCCAATTCTGCGTGAACACGGCGTCCATTGGTCCGCGCGCGTCCGTAGTCGTCCAGTTGTAATCATAGGTGAGGAAGTTCGATAAAACGGAGCTTTTTCCGTCAAGGCCCTGCCACCACCAAATATCGGACTGACGTCCCCTATTAGTCGCAGGGTTATCGTCATTGCCGCGGTGATTACGCCATTGATTTGTACCGCTTTCGGGATCTTCATAGTAGGCGCTGACACCGGTCCTCTCGCTCCAGTTCACTTTGCTGGTCACAAAGTAGGGCATCTCGGATTTATAAAGGACCTGGGGCAACTGGCCGGCGAACCCAAAAACATCGGGGACCATGCCTGTTGTCGGCTGCTTGTCCCTACCGAACTCCCTTTCAAAGAAGTGCTGGGCGTAAAGGCTATGACGCGCGAAGGACTCACCGCTTGGGAGATTCAGATCGGGTTCAACCAGTTGGCCGCCGGTTATGTCCCATTGCCCCTTCGCTACTAGGGCTTTCATATCATCCCAATACCTACGGTTGTCCGGATTATCCGAGCCAAAGTATTCCTTGGCCCATTCATAGTGTTTTGACGCTGATGTTGTGAAAATATATGACGAATTGCCATTAAGGTGGCCGATTACGTTGCCAAGCATTGGCCGAAGGCCGTTGCTGCCGTTCCCCTCGACGACCTGCTTGTATGGGCTCTGCCATGCAGTGTCCAGATGCGTGTTGGGTACCATGTACAGAGTCCAGGTTTTGTCAATGGTTACGTCCGCGGCTGCAACATGAACCGCAGCCATTTGCATGACCATCATTACAGCAAGCATTACTGCAAGCATTACTGCAATGAAACGCTTGAACATTCTAAAGTTTCTTTTCAAGGTTTTTCCCTCCTGCAAGTGTTTTTGTTGAGTTATTTTGTGAACCTTTGCCGCGCCAATATCAAGCGGCCATATATTTGCCATGCTTTGCGTTTGTGTTTTGACGTCCCCCCCGGAAGGTTTTTACTACCTTGTAATAAGCTTGAACCCATCACCGTGACACGGATGCGCGTTACAAACCCGCAAGATTAATAAAAACCACTACATTCGTTTTCGCAAACAAATGCACATCTGCAACCCAAACAGCCTTAGCCCGGCTAATATAACAAATAGATTATAAATGATTTTTACTAAATATACGCAATTTATCTATATTAATATATACTGTTTTTTGCCCTTTGTCAAAAGAAAAAATCGCTACGAATGAACCGGCGACAGCACAGGTTTATAATTTTCTTGACTTTTCAATAAATTGGAGATATTCTCTACTTTAGTAGACCACTATGTAGAGTATATTTTATTTACGCTCATCATAATGGGCGAATAGAGATACATGTGTGTGGTTTGCTAATGCGCCAAACGTAGGCGTCAACAGGGACAGCGGCGCGTAAAAGCAAAATAGCCGCTCTGTTTGCGGAGCATTTCTTGAGTGCTGGCTTTGCGGGGGGAACAGGGGGGTATAGCTATGCCCGGTGGGGTCTGGTTGCGTTTGCGGATGGCGTCGCTAGATGCGGCGCAATTTCGGCTGGATTTATTTTGAATGTGAATGGCCTGAATGCTCAGCTGCTTGGTCGGTTGGCACCGCGCCACTAGCTACAGCGATAACATTTTAGCGTCGGCTTATAACAAGCAGACGCGAGAAAACATGAAAGGATAAAGTATAGAATATGAGCAAAAGAATAATACGTGGATTTCTTGCGTTAGTAATGGTTTTTGCGCTTTTCCCGGCGATACCGTCAGTGACGGCAGTGCCGACTGTTGACTTAACCGAAGCAGTAATCGATGTTCCGCCAGCAACCGAAGCTGATTTGGCGGTTTTTGATGTTGACGTTTCGGCGACGTCTGAAATATTGGTTCCAGCAGCAGCTGACATGGCAATCTCGGAGACTCCGGAAGTCAGGAAGTCGTTTAACGTCGCGCCGAGAATTAGTAATATTTTCCTCGATGGGACGGCGCTTGCCGGTTTTGACCCGGCAATTAAAGAATACAAAGTCAATCTGAGTCAAGGCGCCGCGTTCCCAACAGTGACGGCGACGTCGGTTGACACAACGATTATTCAAAGAATTACCCAAGCTGAGGGCAGCAATAATAGCGCAATTATTAGGCTTGACAAACCTGGCGACAAGTTTGAGGAAACTGATGTTTACATTGTCACGTTTTTCCGTAGACCGACTCAACCGGCCGTATTCAGATCCGACGCAAACGGCCTTGCCGACTGGTATAACGGCAACGGACTGTCCGGCAATAATCAGCTTTCAGTGCCGAACATCAACCAAGAGGAGCCGCGTAGCGTTTTCGTGCCGTTTAATACGGCGGCGGACGCGCTGGCGAATCCCGTGTACAGCAAAATGGAAAACTCCGTCAACTTCCTCAGCCTAAATGGCGAATGGGATTTCCACCTTGCAAGCTACGCATACGGAACAAACGGACCGCCCGATATCAGCGGGGCGAGCTTTGTACCAGGCGCAGGCTGGACAAAGGCGATTGTACCCGGCGCTTGGCAGGTAAACTGGGATAGAGCCGGGGTGCTGGGAGACATGCCCGTTTACGTTAACGGCAGCTATCCATGGACGAACTGGGGACACGCTCAGGGGAACCCGAACGCGCCTCGCACACAGACTGGCAACAGAACGCCCGTCGGTTCATATTATACAACCTTTGAGATCCCTGCCGGCTGGGCGAGCGACAAGCATTTGACGCTCTCGTTCCAGGGCGCTGGTCAGGGCATCTACGTATGGGTGAACGGAAACGCCGTCGGTTACGCCGAGGATACGTTTACCGCGTCAGAGTTTGACATTACGCCGTACATTGTCGCGGGACAGAATAAGCTGGCAGTGCGCTGCTATCGCTGGACGCAGGGCGGTTTCCTTGAAAATCAGGACATGATCGATACCTCCGGCCTTCTGCGCGACGTGTTCATTTTCGCCGAACCAAAAGCGCGTATCCGTGACTTCGGCGTCATCACCGATTTGGTTGCTCCGTATACCGAAAACGTTGACGCGAACCTCAATGTGACGGTCGACCTTAACAACCGCTATGGCGCAGCCGGGGAATACACGGTATCGATGAGCCTGTTTGACGCGAACAACCAACAGGTAGGCGGAACTGTAACAAAAACGGCGACGCTTTATACAGGCACCGAGACATTTGAAGTTAAGTTGACGCAGCTTGTCGCCAACCCAAAGAAATGGTCGGCCGAGCATCCCAATCTTTACACGGTTGTCCTCACGCTGTCGGACAGCTTGGGAACCGTGACCGAAAGCGTGGGACGCAAGATTGGTTTCCGCCAGTTTTACATGGCGGGTGCCGGAACCGACGATGACCCTGTACGCATGTATATAAATGGCAAACCCATATATTTAAAAGGCGTTGACCGCGGCGAAAGCAACGCGTGGGGCGGAAAGAGCGTCCCTCGTTCCGACATGGATTCGGAAATACTACTCATGAAACGCAACAACATAAACGCGGCGCGTACGTCTCACTACCCCAGCGATCCATATATGTACGAACTTTACGATAAATTCGGGATTTACGTTATGGATGAGTTCAATGTGGAGAGCCACAACGGTCGTTCGTCTGGAATTCCGGACAACAGGAGTTCTGCGCTCAATGAATACCCCGTATGGCGCAATTCTATGATGCAGCGCGCAAAGAATACAGTGCTGCGCGATAGAAACCATCCGAGCGTTATACTTTGGTCCACAAGTAACGAGGCCGGCTTTGGGCCGAACCACAGACGCGCAGCCGACTGGGTGAAAACAATCGATCCCACGAGACTGATCCACTGCCAAGGGGTGGGTTCCGACAACTTCGACCCAAGATATCCGCCAACCGGCGTCGCGGTTCAAAACGGCAATTATTGGACAGGTGAAATCACGCAAAATACGAGCGTCACAGCGATAAGCTCGATATTCTATCCGAAGGTAGTTAACGAGGTCATTAACTACAGTACTAAGACCCTTTATACATCTTCCGCCGGCAATGACGCGTACGGCAAGGCGCTGGCTAATACCCCCAGATTTCCGTTTGCCAACGAAGTCCCGAGGATTTACTGCGAAATTGAACACTCAATGGGCAACGCGGGCGGCGGATTCTTTGTGTATACAGATGCTATTGAAGCCAATCCGCGCACTCAGGGCTGCTTCATTTGGGACTGGAAAGACCAGGGCATATGGACGGTTGGAACCGATGGTAAAGGTTTCTGCGGTTACGGCGGTAGTTGGGGTACAGCTTTTGCTGACGGCGATTTCTGTGTCAACGGCATAGGCGTACTCGCGGACGGAACGCCTAATCCCGCGCTTGCCGAGGTCAAGAAGGATTATTCCGACATTAAGATGTCCGTAGACGACGAAGCGGCGTTGATAGCTGGAAATATCAACTTCTTTAACCATGCGCTGTTTACCGATCCTGCCGATTACTACGACTGCGTTTACACCGTGACGACTGACGTAAAACCGGACGCGGTCACAGGCGGACTGGCTTCCGTGCCGACTTTCAAGGATCCGTCAGGCATGTATATAGTCGATTCAGGGGTTATAAACCTTACGGGTAAGCTCCCTGCGCTTCCGGATGGAAATGCGCTTTCGACACCGGATGAAATTAAGAAAGTTATTAACGTGCCATACACGCTTCCGACGATATTTAAAGCCGGAGCGGAATACTATCTGAACATCTATTTCGTAGTTAAGTCCGGGACAGCTAACTGGACAAACTGGGCCGAGAGCGGGCATATATCTTATTCCGAGCAGTTTAAGCTGCCGATAGAGACGCCCGTGTCCGGATTTAACATCGGCAAAGTTGCAAACCTTGTGAGCGCAGTCGATGGTACGAGCGCGATTACAGTAATCGGAAAAACTGCGGACAACAAAGACTTTTCGGTCATAATCAGCAAGACTACAGGCCTAATCACCGAGTACAAAGTCGACGGAAGGGTTCTCATTGAAGACGGTCCCATCCCCAGTTTCGCCCGCGCGATGATCTCCAACGACATGGGCGGTCAGAGCCTGGGAGGCAGAGCCAGCAGCATCAACACAGGGTGGCGCGATGCCGGCAAAAACAAAACCGTTACATCGGTAGACTTTGCTCCAGATGACAATAACAAGTCTGCTGTCATTACAATAAAAGGCATGCTTGCCTCCAGAAATGGGACGACTGCGAGAAATTCTGACTATACGATAACGTACACAGTTTTAGGCAACGGCGACGTTGAGGTACAAAACGACATTATACCCAACGCTCAAGCGTTCGGGTACATGTCAATGGTCGGTGGCTACATTACGCTCCCCAGCGCTTACGATAACGTAACGTACTACGGGCGCGGACCCGATGAAAACTATATTGACCGCCGCTCCGGCGTGAGCGTAAACCTGTTCGAGACCACGGTTGACGATATGTACGTGAACCGCTCGCGCCCGCAGGAGTACGGCAACAGGACCGACACCCGCTGGGTCGCGATGACCGACGACGACGGATACGGACTGATGGCGATTTCGGCAACGCAGATGGAGTTCTCGGCGAAACGCTGGAATCTGGATCAGTTATCGACATGGAACAGCTCCGGCACAAAGAACGGGCCGCTATATCCCAGCATGCTGCCAACATCCACAAACCTCTACCTCACGCTAATTGACATCCAGCAAGGCGTAGGCGGTGAGGACTGGAGTTCAGGGCCGTACGGACCCGCGTATACAAACACGCAGGGAACAGGCCTCGGCGGAAGAAGAGACGGATTGCCCAGCGGTACTGACCAAGGCGCCGCCTGGTATCCTCTCGCGCGCCCGGACTATAATTTCTATGTGCAAGTCAACAGGAATTATTCTTACGCGTACACGCTGCGCCCGGTATTCCCCGCAGCCGCGCCGGAAGATCAGGCTTTAGCTATGATGGCGTCCAGCAAACAGGTCTTGGCGGATGTTGAAGACGAACTGCCAGAACTTGACCCGCCAGTAGTGACATTCACTAATAATGAATGGGATACCCACGACTATTACGCGGTAAACCGCGAAGATCCGCACGCGTTCTTCTTCCCCTACGCGAGCGAGTCTGAAGCAAAGGAAAATCACAATTATTACCCCGAAAAATCGCCGTATTACCAGACGCTCAACGGCACATGGAAATTCTTCCATGTAACAAGGCCGGCGGATCGTCCAATGGCTAACGGCGAGACCAGTTTTGAGGTTCCAGCATTCAATGATACAGCATGGGATGATATACAAGTCCCGAGCAGCTGGCAGGTTAACTGGAATCCGGACGGCACGCTTAAATATGACGAGCCGATGTACATTAATAGCTCAGTCCCATGGGCTGGAACCGGAATGGGCAACGGCACGGTCAGTTACCCCTCCGCGCCCAAAAACTTCAATCCTGTTGGCACATACCGCAGGGAATTCACGGTCGATGCATCCTGGAAAGACCGCTCCCTATTCCTTAATCTGGACGGCGTCGAGTCGAACTGCTATATCTGGATAAACGGATATCGAGTTGGCTACGGCGAGGACAGTTATACAGGGAAGGTATTTGACGTTTCCCGCTTTATCAACTATTCGGGTCGGAACGTAATAGCCATTCAGGTGTTCCGCTGGAGTACAGGCAGTTGGTGTGAAAATCAGGATATGATGCGGCTTTCCGGTATTTTCCGCGATATCTACCTGATTTCAAAACCGAAAGTCGCCCTATACGATTTCAAAGCGATACCCGCACCTGTGGTTGCTGATCAGTATAACGGCGCCTGGAATCTTTCTATCACAGCGCTGCTCAGGGATATGGACGCGGAGCAGACAATGAAAGACGGGGCAAGACTTAGCGCCACGCTCTATGACGCTAATGACGCCGTCGTTGGCGCGGTGGCCGATTTTGGCGTCCCCGCTTATGTCACAAAACAAAACATGCTGGGCAAAGACTATGTTGGCGCGAACCTTACCTCGACTATTACGGTTGCCTCGCCTAAATTGTGGTCAGCCGAGCATCCAAACCTCTACAAACTGGTCATGACGCTCAAAAACGGAAATGATATTCTAGAAACAACGTGCATCCGCGTCGGATTCAGGGAAATAAAAGCAGTCAACATGAATGGAACCGCAGATCAGAATAGGCAGAATGCCCGAATTCTATTAAATGGCTCCAGGATTATGTTCTATGGGGTGGACATGCATGAGAGCAACCCCATAACCGGTAAAGTCGTCAAAATGGATGATATCCGCCGCGATTATGAGTTGATGAAGACGCATAACATCAACTCGGTCCGCATGTCGCACTATCCTCACGCCAGGCTCTATTATGATTTGGCTGACGAGTATGGCTTGTATATTATGGACGAAGCCAACTACGAGACGCACGGCATGGGCACAGTGTACCCAACCGCTTCGCAGAGCATATGGCTGCCGAGCTTGATTAGCCGCCAGAACAATATGGTTGCGCAGGGCATAAACCATCCGTCGATCGTTTGCTGGTCGCTGGGTAACGAGTCCGGTTCGGCTGGGATCACGCAAATGCTAAGCCATGTTAAAACCACGGATCCGTCGAGAATCACCCACGCGCAGTTCTCGGACGGCACGGCGGGACTGGAACTGCATTCCGGTTTCTACGGGCCATCCAAGAGTACGACGCTGAGCCAGTCCGGCGGTTGGTGGCAGAACGTCCAGAACTCGCAGAAACCTTCAATTATGGCCGAGTACGCTCACGCAATGGGCAACTCGAACGGCAATATGGAGGAATTCATCGAGATATTTGACAAACTGCCAAGAGCTCAGGGCGCTTTCATCTGGGAATGGTCTGATCATGGTCTATGGACTCCCATACCGGGTAGGCCTGACGAGAAATACCTTGCGTTTGACGGCGATTGGGGTCCTGTACGCAACGGATCTCAGCGCAACTTCTGCATGGACGGTATGGTCACGTCAGATCGTATACCTTACCCGCAGATGATCGAGGTCAAGTACGCTTACAGAGGCTTGACGGCGGAGCTCAAAGACAACAATACATACACAGTTAACAACAAATATCTGTTCTCGAACGCCAACGAATATGATATGTCCTGGGAACTTGTCAAAAACGGAGTCGTAGTACAATCGGGCAAAGATGTATTGAACGTGGGGCCGGCGCCTGTGGGCGTTGTACCTGTTACCGTTGAGACGCCTGCGCCGCCGCATGTTACAGCGACAAATTACGTCGGGAAAACCATGACGTCGGTCGATTTCCCCGTACCGTTTACAGCTCCAGCGAGTGTCGCGGCGGGCGACGAATACTTCTTCAACGTATACTTTGCATTAAAAGACGACGAACTCTGGGCGGACAAAGGCTTTGTTGTGTCCTCAAGCCAAATGGAGGTTGACTTCGGTCAATCAGCGACACAGAAGGTTCCGTTTGCCGATGGTTCCGTTGACGTTAATGAAGACGCCGCAAAAGTGACTCTTTCCGGAGCAGATTTCAGCGTTACGATCAGCAAAACGAGCGGCGCCATTACAGAGTACAAGTTTAAGAACAGAGATCTACTAACAGCAGGCCCAGTGCCGAACTTCTGGCGCGCGCCAACCGACAACGAATATCCGATGAACAGCGGCGGATCGTCCATCTCCAGTTTCACCGCCTTCAGAAACGCCGCGAACAACCGAACCACAACCGCAGTCTCCGTAGCAGACGCGGGTTCTTACGCCGTCATTAAAGTTACTGGAACGTTCCCGGCTAAAGGGTCGTACACAGCCACGTATACGGTCTACCCCAACGGCGAGGTGAATATTGCTTATGACTACGCGCTCAACGGACCAGCGGCGCCATCCGCGACAGAGACCGACGCAAACGCGAGGACGAGGCTATACACGTATTATATGCAGGAAATCGGCAGCATGATGACCGTCAAGTCTGATTTCAAAAACATGACGTGGTTTGGCAGAGGACCCGGCGAATCGTACACAGACCGCAAATACGGCAATCTGGTTGGTTTGTGGAACAGCACCGTAGCGGAGCAGTACTTCCGTTACGCCGCGACGCAGGAAACGGGTAACAAGGTCGAAACGAGATGGCTTGCCATGACCGACGACGACGGTTTCGGAATGGTGATCAAAGGGGCGGTCGATCCTGAATCAGACTTCCTGTTGAGCACCAAAATGCACAGAAACGCAAACCAATTCCTAGACAGAACGATACCCAACAGCCCGTACATCGAGTTTAACGCGCTCTACTATACGCCTGCCGAACTTGGCTCGAACCAGTTCAAGCATCCGTATCAGCTAACGCCAATAGCAAACGGAGACATCTGCCTACGCGTCAACATGACAAGCGCTGGCGTGGGCGGCGACGACTCATGGGGCAGAATCACGCGCGACCAATATAGGCCAATGGCTACAGGCGGCATACTCCGATACAGCTACAGTATTCTGCCGGTCGAGCAGTTTGACGAAGCGGACGCAATGGCTTACGGAAAGACGGAATACGCGTCGAATTTCTCCGTTTTAGAAGGCGGCGAATATTATCCGGTTGGCTCTCTTAACGCTGCGGCGGGCAAAACGCTTCGCGCCCAGGTTGAGATCGAAGAGCTTGAAGCGGATTCGTCCAAAATCGCTATCCTGGCGCTATATGACGTAAAAGGTCGCCTTGTAAGCACAGTCACATCCGCACCGCTAGCAATGAAAGTGGGAGACGTCAAGACCATCAGCGTCGAGCTGAAAATGCCTGCGAGTGTAACCGGAATGTACGCAAAATGCTTCGTATGGGACAGTGATACATACATACCTATGATGGGCGCACTTGAGCTGAGGTAGCTAGGTTATCACAACGCGCTTTGCGTAATTCTGGGATTTTACAATGGAGCGTCGCGTAGCCAAAATTTAGACGAACTTGAAGAGCCGCTTAAATTCACTTAAGTGGCTCTTCATATTTCAGAGTCATATTTAGAGCAAAAACGCCTAAAACGCCTGGTGAAAAGTTCTCGGGGATAAACAAAATGTCAAAAAATAGAGTTTTTGAAAATTTTATTGACAATTTTCCCTATCGTGATAGAATGAACTGTCTCATAATAATGATATTGAAAAGAGATTGCGCCATGAAGGGAGGAAAGAAGGAAATCAATTGTGTGATCGAGCAATCAAATATCAGTCAAAAGTAAAAAACGAGAAAAATAAATTGTGTATAAGGAGGATATTAATTGTGAGAAAGTTTTTAAAAGTTATTGCTATTTTAGCCGCTTTTGCGATCATCCTGCCGATCGTAGGTTGCAAGGACACCGTTGACAACAACACAACACCGCCATCGTCCGATACTCCCGATACGTCTAGTCAGGCATCGCCTGACACCCCGACGTCTCCAAGCGATCCTGTGGTTGTCGATCCCGGGACTGGAGAATATCATATCGGTATCGCGACTTTAGGTTACGGCCAGTCTGAGGATGAGATCAGAGGTGCCGAAGCACTGGTCGCTCAGTATGGTTCCGTCGATAACGGCGGTATGATCAAGCACGTTGTGCTGCCTGACAACTTTGCGGAAGAACAGGAAACGGTCATAACCAATATAGCATCGTTTGCCGACGATCCGCTTATGAAGGCTGTTATAGTAAACCAAGGAATTCCCGGAACGGCGGCGGGATTCCAAAAAATCAGGGACGCCGGAAGAGACGACATAATCCTGATGACCAGCATGCCGCAGGACGACCCAAACGTAATCTCCAAAGTGTGTGATGTCATCATAAACTCAAACGACTTTGGTAGAGGCTATTACGACATAGTCAGGGCTAAAGAAATGGGCGCCACGACTTTTGTCCATATGTCATTCCCACGCCATATGAGTGTTGAGACTCTTTCCAGAAGAAGGAATATGTTTGAAGAAGCGTGCAAAGACATGGGCATAGAGTTTGTGTTTGTCACGGTTCCAGACCCCGCGAGCGAAGTTGGTATAGCAGGCGCGCAGCAGGCTGTCTATGATATGATGCCTCGTCTGGTCGACCAGTACGGAAAAGACGCAATATATTTTACGACGAATACCGCTTTACACGAGCCGATAATCAAGCGCGTGGCTGAGTTGGGTGCCATGTTCCTTAACCAGGACGACATGTCGCCGAACTGCGGCTATCCCGGCGGCCTCGGGCTCGACCTCAGCGCTCAGATGGGCGATTGGTGGGCTATGACGATGGAAATTGAAAAGGACGTCGTAGCGAAAGGTCAAGCGGGCAGAATGGGAACTTGGCCGTATTCATTCCTTTACTGCGGTACTACGGGTCTGTTTGAACTCGCGGTGAACATGATCGAAGGAAGAGACTCAGGCAATATGCAAAGCGACATTATAGCGGCGTATCAGGCTCTTACGCCCGGCTGCGACTGGGTACCGGAAATGTTTACGGATGCCGACGGCAATGAAATAAGCAATTACTACCTCCTGTCAATGGAAACCTACATCCTTGGCAAAGGCTTTACAAGTGTTTTGAATACTCCGATCCCGGAGAAGTATTACAGCATCAAGTAATTGCGCCAAACTAAATAATTAATCCGGTTTGTCTTCTAAGGCGGGTATAATAGCTCGCCTTAGAGTTGACCGGCTCTATGCAAGGGGAGAGATAGCTTGTGGATACAGACGCAAATAAGAGCGTTTTACGTTTTGATAACGTCAGTAAATCATTTTTCGATAACGTTGTATTAAAAAACATATCATTTTCACTTGAACAAGGTAAAATATTAGGACTCGTCGGAGAA
The DNA here is from genome assembly GCA_009776445.1 of Oscillospiraceae bacterium. Lineage (GTDB taxonomy): Bacteria > Bacillota > Clostridia > Oscillospirales > Oscillospiraceae > WRMH01. The sequence continues at coordinate 23,552 of WRNV01000033.1, forward strand.
AACGGCGCCGGAAAATCCACGTTGATGAAAATCCTTTTCTATATGGACGACATCAGGGAAACCGGTGGATACGAGGGGTCCATTTATCTTGATGGGAATAAATTGGAATTCAGTAGTCCGATGGATGCGATCAACGCGGGTATTGGAATGGTTCATCAGGAATTTTCACTCATACCTGGATTCACAGCTACTGAAAATATTCTATTAAACAGAGAGTATACGAAAAAAAGCGTGATTTCAACGGTGCTTGGTAAGAAACTTTCTACGCTTGATAGACATAAGATGAATTTGTCCGCCCGGGAAGTAATCGAGTTGCTTGGCGTAAATCTGGATCCTGATATGCTTGTTTCCGACATGCCGGTTGGACACAAGCAGTTTGTCGAAATATCAAGAGAGGTCAATCGTGAAAATGTGAAAGTGTTGATATTTGACGAACCAACCGCTGTTTTGACCGAGAGTGAAGCTCAAATATTGCTCAAGGCCTTAAGAAGGCTTGCCGACACAGGCGTGGCCATCATTTTTATCAGCCACAGGCTCCAGGAAATCGTCGACGTATGCGATTCCATCATGGTATTGAGAGATGGCGAACTCGTGAAAAACGTCGAGAAAACACAAGAGGGCTACTCGGTGTCCCAGCTTGCTAAATGGATGGTCGGCCGCGACGTTGACAGCAGATCCTCCGTGCGTGAACAGGCACTAGACAATGATGAAGATATTGTGATGGACATAAAGAATCTTTGGGTCAATATGGCTGGAGAGATAGTAGACGACGTAAATCTCAGCATAAGGCGTGGCGAGTTTCTCGGCATTGGCGGTTTGGCGGGTCAAGGTAAGCTGGGAATACCTAACGGTATAATGGGTCTTGCGAAAGCAGGCGGCACGGTCATATACAACGGGCAACCATTCAGCCTGAATTCGCCCAGAGCCGCTTTAGATTTAAGGATTGCCTTCGTTTCTGAGGACAGACGTGGTTTTGGTTTACTTCTCGACGAACCTGTATACTGGAACATTACGTTTTCAGCTATGCAAGTATTGAATAAATACCTTAAACGTTATGTTGCGGTTAAGTTGCGTAATGACAAAGAAATGCGCCAAACAGCGCAAAAATATATAGAATCACTAGAAATACGCTGTGTAAGCGAAAAACAGAAAGTTCGCGAGCTATCCGGCGGTAACCAGCAGAAAGTTTGTATAGCCAGGGCGTTTGACCTTAAGCCGGATTTGATGTTCGTCTCCGAGCCGACTCGCGGCATCGATATAGGAGCTAAATCGCTGGTGTTGCAAGCATTGAAGAGCTATAATGAAGACAATAACGTGACGATCGTAATGGTTTCCTCAGAACTTGAAGAGCTTCGGTCTATCTGCGATAGAATAGCCATCATCAGCGAGGGGAAGGTCGCGGGTATCTTAAGCTCCGGTGAAGACTCAGCAAAATTTGGCTTGCTTATGGCAGGTCTAAATCCGGAAAAGGAGGGAGACTTATGACCGCTGTTTTTAAGAAGATCGGCTGGCCCAGGCTGATTATCGGAATCTTTCTGCTTGCTCTGTTTCTTGCTTGCCCTCTCGTCGGAGTAAATTATCAGTTCGCAATTACCGACGTGATTGGTCGCTTTGGCATGAATCTGGTGCTGATTTTGTCGCTTGTCCCAATGATACAATCCGGTTGCGGCTTAAACTTTGGCGTGCCTCTCGGCATCGTATCGGGCGCGTTTGGCACGGTATGCAGCATTGAACTTCAGGTTACGGGATATTTGGGCATTCTTACCGCGATAGCTATCGGCTGCTTGTTTGCGGCTGTGGTCGGCCTGTTGTACGGTTACATTCTAAACAGGATAAAGGGCGACGAAATGATTATATCGACATATATCGGTATGGCTTTCGTAGCTTTAATGAGCTTCGGCTGGATAAAATTTCTTCCATTCAAAAACCCGATCCTGCTGTATGGCTTTGGCGGCGACGGGATGAAACCTCAAATTCCCCTGGACAAGAACTGGGCTGGCGTCCTGGATAATTTCCTGCATTTTAAAATTGGACGTATTATTGATGTCCCGGTTGGCATGTTGCTATTCGGCGGCCTTTGCTGCTTTTTGATGTGGGTATTTTTCCGCTCAAAACTTGGTACCGCGATGACAGCCGTTGGCTCAAATCCAGAATACGCACAGGCGTCGGGCGTCAATATCAATAAAATACGCATCATTTCAGTGGTAATGTCCACAGTTATTGCGGCGCTTGGGATCATTGTATATTATCAGCATTATACGTTCGTGCAACTGTATGTAGCGCCGCTCAATCTTACGCTCCCGACTGTTGCGGCTGTACTTATAGGCGGCGCCGCGCTCAGAAAAGCCTCGATCACAAACGTACTTATCGGAACGTTCTTATTCCAAGGTATCATTACAGTCGGCCCGATGGTCGCGGGCGAAGCCTTTGGCGACATAGCGGAAGCGCTGCGGATGGTCATATCAAACGGCATGGTTTTATACGCGCTTACCAGAAAGGAGCAAAGGTGATGGCTAAAAAGTTTGATTTTAAGATGTTTTTGAGCAAAAACATCGTGCCGATCATTTTTTTACTGATTAGCGCCGTCATGGCGGTGCTCTCAGGTCTTTCGCCAGGGTATATCGTTCAGGACCTCGTTTCCCGATTAGGTAGGAATGCTTTTTTGGTGCTTTCGCTTCTTATACCGCTAATAGCGGGTATGGGCATCAATTTTGGCTTGGCGCTAGGCGCGTGCGCCGGCCAAATCGCTCTGATATTAGTGACCGACTGGCATATCGTAGGAGCTCCGGGGATGTTTCTAGCCATGCTGATTTCTATACCCATCTCCATTGTGCTAGGTATTTTTGGAGGCTATCTTCTCAATAACGCAAGAGGCCGGGAGATGATTACCGCTTATGTGCTTGGCCTTTTCATGATTGGGGTGTATCAGATCGTAGTTTTGTTTGGGATGGGTAGGGTCATCCCGATCCAGGACGAAACGATTTTGCTCTCCAGAGGCTTTGGCATAAGAAATACGATCAAACTTGACGGCGTATCCGGTAGTTTTGATGCTTTAGTAGACAGACTTGTAGGTCATCCTATCCAAATTGGCAGTACTAATATACCGGTGTTTTCATTCGTGCTGGTGGCTGTGCTCTGCCTTTTGACATGGTGGTTCAGACGTACAAAACTTGGCCAGGAAGTTCGCGCTGTTGGCCAGGATATGGGCGTTTCGGCGGCCTCTGGAATAAACGTTAATAGAACGAGGATCATCGCTATGGTGATCTCTACGGTGCTGGCTGGTTTTGGTCAACTGATTTGGCTGCAAAATATAGACGTAATGACAGTTTATACAGGGGCGAATTCCGTGGCTTTGTACGCTGCTGCGGCTCTCCTAGTTGGCGGCGCCTCGGCCAATAAAGCGGGAATTTCAAGAGTAATCGTAGGAACCGGGCTTTTCCATCTTTTGTTTATTGTTATGCCACTGGCAGGAGTTAGAATATTTGGAATGTCAGCAATTGCTGAACAGTTTAGAGTGTTTGTCTCATATTCAGTTATTGCGGTGGCTCTTGTCATAAATGCTTGGAGCGCAAAAAAAGAAAAAGACCAAGCCCTGTTTGGGCATAGGACGCATGTGGGCGACACAGCAAGCATCGACAAAGCAGACAGTGAGAAAGTAGACGGCGACGCTAGCGACGCTTCTGTGTAATAATTAATAAATATTAATATTCAATAAAATCCGCCAGCTCACGCGCGGCATTATCGATATCGGGCTGTTTATCCCACACTCGCCATGATACGCCCGTATCCTGCCGTAGCCATGTGAGTTGGCGTTTCGCGTAGTGGCGGGACTCTATTTTGATCTTTTCT
>WRNV01000034.1 GCA_009776445.1 Oscillospiraceae bacterium
ACGAACGCTGTACGCAGTCGAAGCGAAGTCGATACCCCCTTATCGCTTAGTTGTCTGAAGTGGGTTTGGGTCAGTTGGCGTCAAGTGCATACCCAGGTTCAATAATTATTGATAATATTTTATTGAAAAGGGATTGGAATAATATTACAAATTTTGAATGTATTGATTATGAGTGGCATTATGATAAGAAGTTCTGATATTTCAATAAAATCCACGTCATCACAGCATGTTCTTAAGGCGTCCACTGTTGACTTAATGCTTGCTTCTTCGTTAAAAATAGATTATTACTAGCGTCTGTACAACATACGCTTTGCTCACAAAAACGGAGACTGTCGTAGCCAAAATGTTCTAATCGCACAGATATAATTTATTTTAATGTTGCGGTTAAATAGCATTCGCTTGTTGAAAAATCATCGTCCTGCATATTTTTGAATCTACCTTTCAATTCGCGGGTCCTTATTGAAGGTCGGTTTATGGTATGGACTTCCTTTTTTAGTATGTTGTATCCATATTTTTCCAAGAGATTTATATGTGTAGACAGCGGTTCTCTATTAATAAGGTATGGTCTGCGACTTCTCAGCATTTTCCATACTGTATCAGAAAACGCCCAATGTTCATTCCACCTTATCCCAATTAAATGAGATTTGAGATCAATCACATGTGAGATAATCCCCTTCCGTTTCCTGATTGTTTCGGCTATCACAGCATATACTGGATCCAATTCGTCCACATGTTCAAGAACGGCCTGCGAAAAAAATAAATCAACATCAGGAAGTCTTTTGCCATAATTCTGCCACGGTGCGACATACTTAATTACAATGTCGTCATTACCTTCTATTTCCGCTGAAACCGCCGGATTTGTAAGCCTGTCTCTGATTAGGCTAATACGGTCATCAGATATTTCTCTTCCAGCACTACGAAATATGTTTACCAACTCATTAAGAATGCCAATATTCCCGTCTGTACTTGCATGTTCTATTGCATCAAAAGCATAGTACTGATTCGCTCCTGCGAGAAGGAAACACAGACCAACTCCTATAGAACTACCTGGGCCTAATTCGGCAACTCTTTCCGGTATCTGTTCCTCTCCATTATCCGATTTACTTTTTGAGTGACGAAGAAATACACTATAACAGTATTCCGCAGAATCTGTTCCCCCTCCTATCTTGCGTTTATTATAAAGCGACGAAAAACACAGGTGACTCAATACAATTGCCGGTCTATAAATGAAAGGATACCCTTCAATGGACTGTCTGATTTTTTCTATAAAGCTCATTTGCATATTCCTTCCGTGTTACTATTCAAGGTACCATTAAGCTCTAGTGGATATATCAGACGGGAACCCAGCGTTGTATAAGACAGCCAACAACAGCTCTGGAACTCATCGTTTCTTTCTTGCCAATAACGTCAGTATCAAAAACACGGGAATACTTGCGGCGCAAAATAAGACAGTCAACCAAACGCTCTGGCCGTGAAGTGGTGCCAGCGCGCCCAACCAGTTGAGCACAACCGCTCCGCCTACGAAGCCGACAAGCATGCATATGATCAGCGCCAAACGTAATTGATTGAACGGGCGGCATAATTTGTACAGCATTAAAAACCCAACGAACCCGATCTGAAACAGAGCCATAGTCGCCATCTCACCATCTGAAATACCAACGCGTCCGCAAACAATCGCGATCGCAACCAGAGCGAGAAAATTAGACAGACCGGCTGGGAGCGCGTTGCGAAGCACATTCCCGATAAAAGCGCCTTTAACAAGTTTTTTGTTTGGCTCCAACGCCAGGACGAAAGACGGCGCGCCGATCAGCATCATATTAAATAATGTGAACTGCGACGGCGCCAAAGGAAAACGATATGCCAGCGCTATCGTCATAACAGTGGCAAAAAGAAAAGAAAAAATGTTTTTTGTGATGAACAAAGAAGCTGAACGCTCAAGATTATTGATGACGCGGCGCCCCTCCATAACGACTGCGGGCATCGCCGAAAAATCCGAATTGAGCAGCACTATGTCAGCTACCTGGCTCGCGACCTCGCTGCCTGATGCCATCGCGACGCTGCAATTGGCGTCCTTGAGCGCCAGGACATCATTGACGCCGTCACCAGTCATAGCGACAGTATGCCCCGCGGCTTTCAGTGATCTGACTAGTTTTCGCTTCTGATCCGGAGTTACGCGCCCAAAAATTACGTATTCACTTACCGCTCGCTTGATTTGCCGATCGGTCTTAAGCTGCGTGGCGTCTATAAAATGCTCTGCGCCCTCTATTCCAGCCTCACGCGCGATATGGGAAACAGTCGCCGGGTTATCACCCGAAATAACGACGATCTTTACCCCGTGTTTCGCAAAAAACTTGAACGTTTCAGGCGCTTCCGGCCGCACCCTGTTTGACAACAGGATCAACGCCAACGGCATGACGCGGCTATCATCCAGTTGCTCATCCATATTCCCATCATATAACGCAAGGAGCAATACGCGGAAGCCCTGCGCGGAATACACCTCGATCCGGCTCTTGAACAAAGGATATCTCGACAGCAATATCCTCTCGGGAGCGCCAAGAAGATACGACTCATCCTCATGAAACGAAACGCCGCCATATTTGACTGATGAAGAAAACGGCAATACCCTCCGGGCGCGCCGTTTCGCAGGGGCAGCGATAAACGCCTGGATTGCCGCCATAGTCTCGTTTTCGGAGGGCATATTGCCTACGTAGTCGGCTATGATCGACTTTATATCGTCGAAATTAAATCTGTCCTCGCATAATAGAGCCGTGCCTTTAACCTCCATACGGTTTTCGGTGATCGTACCTGTTTTGTCAACGCACAAGACATCCACCCGCGCGAGCGTTTCCACGCAGTTTCTCTCCTGTATTAACGTTTTTCTTCGCGCCAAGCGGATGACGCTGACGGTTAATGTGACTGAAACAAGCAAGTACAACCCATCCGGGATCATCCCAACCAGGGCGCCAACAGTATTCACTGTAGCGAACTGAATGGAAAGATCGCGCATTTGCTGGTAAAACATAAACGCGCCTACGGGGATAATAACAATGCCGATGACTTGAACTAGCCGTTTGAGCGTGGAAACCATGCCGGAACTGAGCTTGCCTTTAGTTTTTTTTGCCTCCAAAGTCAACTGCGCGGCAAAAGAATCCCGCCCAACTCTATCAAGTCTAGCCAGGCATTCCCCTGATACGATAAAACTGCCGGACAACAAAGTATCGCCTGTTGTTTTGGCAATTTCGTCTGATTCACCGGTAACAAGCGCTTCGTTAACCTGGCAGCCGCCGTTAACGATGATCGCATCGGCATAAATCTGCTGTCCTGCCGAGAAAATGGCGATATCATCCAGGACTGTCTCATCTGACTTAACAGTGATACGTTCGCTATCGCGGATGACAGTCGCGTATGGGGAGGAAACAAAGGACAGTTTAGATAAGGCGCGTTTTGAACGCAGTTCCTGTATTATCCCAATAGCTGTATTGATGATAACGACCGGCATGAATGTTAGATCCACATACGAACCGACAGCTATTACGCACAGCGCCAGCAAGGTCAGCACAAGGTTGAGATACGTAAAAATATTATCCTTGAAAATTTGCCCGACAGTTTTTTCGGCGGAATCAGGCTTGGCGTTGCCATAGCCATTATCAAGCCGATCGCGCGCCTGCTCGCGGGTCAAACCACGCTCTGCCGGCGCTTCGATTCTTGGCAATACATTATTGAGCCGCGCAACCATCGTTTTTCTAGCCAACCGGCAAGCCTCCTGATTCGAGCTTAACATTTCCACAAATCTTTTCGACCGCGAATCGCTAGTATAGCGAGTATTGTTAAAAGTGAAAATGTGTAAGAAACATTGTATCATAAAAACGTTTGGTAATACACACTTTTTTTGATCAGAAAATTAAATTCTTGACAAATCCAAATATGCAGTGTAAACTCAGCAATCACATAACTTTTGCGCTCGAAGGGAGGAAAAGAAATGAGGGAAGAAAAGCGGAAAATGTCTGAACGCATTCGTGAATTGCGTGAGATTTTTGGCCTGACCGAAGAAGAAATGGCCATGGAAACAGGTGTAACCACACAGAAATACATAGAGTATGAGACTAGCGGGGAGGATATACCAATAAGCGTTCTCTACCATGTTTCACAAAAATTCGGAGTGAATTTGTCTGAGATACTCACCGGCGAACCAGCTCGCATATCAACACTACAGATTTGCCGGAGAGGCAAAGGGAAGACCATAGACCGCTATCCAGGATATATGTTTGAGAGCTTGGCGCCAAGGTTCAGCAAAAAGAATATGGAACCGCTACTAGTTACGCTTATCCCTGGAGAACCTGACGCGGCGCTCGTCGCCCACGGAGGACAAGAGTTCAATCTCGTACTTGAGGGTGCCATAGCCATCACCTATGACGACAAAGAATACATACTGGAAGCGGGAGACGCGGTATATTTCGACCCCACACATCAGCACGGCCAAAAAGTGATCGGCAAAGACAAAGCAAGGTTTTTAACCGTCATTACAGAATAGGAGATCAGCCATGTTAGAAAAATATCTTCCACGTATAGAATTTGAATCTTACGAAGACTTTATAAAAAACTATAAAGTCAACATCCCGGAAGATTTCAACTTCGGATTTGACATTATCGACGGTTGGGCTGCTAGGGAACCTGATAAATTGGCGCTGATGTGGTGCGACGACCATGGCCAGGAACGCAGTTTTACATACAACGATCTAAGCGCGTTGTCAAATAAAGCGGCGAACTACTTCAAAAGCCTAGAAATTGGGAAGGGCGACGTAGTCATGTGTGTTTTGCGTCGCCGGTTCGAATACTGGATCGCTGCTATCGCGCTGTGTAAACTTGGCGCCATACTCATCCCTGCTACCATGCAGCTTACTTCAAAAGATATCATATACCGCGCTAACGCCGCGCGCGTTAAGGCGGTCGTATGCTACAGTGACGAAGATGGATTCATCGCCGCCCAAATGGAGAAAGCTCTACCGGAATGCCCAACGATTAAGACGCGGATACTTACGCCTGAAGCGCGTGAAGGCTGGATGCAGTTTAACGAACCACTGGAAAAGTTTTCCGACCACTTTATGCGCACAACCAATGACAACCAGATTCTTGCGTCCGACCCAATGCTTATTTACTTTACATCGGGTACGACGGGAATGCCAAAGATGGTAGTGCATAACTTTGCTCACCCGCTTGGGCATATCGTAACCGCGAAATATTGGCAGCAAGTTCGCGAAAACAAGCTGCATATGTCTGTTTCGGACTCTGGCTGGGCAAAATTCGGCTGGGGCAAGATATATGGGCAACTCATTTGCGGAGCGCCGATATTTGCCTACGATATGGAAAAATTCGTCCCGGAAAACCTCATGAAACAATTGGAAAAGTACAGCGTAGCAACATTCTGCGCGCCGCCGACGATGTTCCGGTTTATGCTTGCCGCAGGGATGGATGAATACGACTTCGGCTCTATAGAACACTGCGGCAACGCTGGAGAACCTCTCAGCCCTGAGATTTTCAACAAAATCGAGAAAATATTGGGACTCAAAATGTACGAAGGGTTTGGGCAGTCAGAATCCTCAGTGCTTATCGCTAACTTCCAATGGTTTGAGCCGAAACCAGGTTCGATGGGCAAACCGGCGCCACTTTACGGCATCGATTTGATAAACTCCGAGGGGGATCCTTGCGAAGATGGCGAAGAGGGGCGCATAATAGCCCGAAACCTCGGCGCTGTCGGTTTGTTCAAAGGGTATTATATGGACGAAAAGCTGACATCAGAAGCGTTTGAGGGCGGAGTGTACGACACTGGGGACACAGCGTGGCGGGATCCAGATGGATATTATTGGTTTGTCGGAAGAAACGACGACATGATAAAATGTTCCGGTTACCGTATCGGGCCGTTTGAAGTGGAAAGCGCTCTGTCGGAACACGACGCAGTTTTGGAGTGCGCGATAACAGGAGCACCGGACCCGAAGCGCGGCCAAGTCGTGAAGGCCACAGTTGTGTTAAACAAGGGTTATAAGCCATCTGAAGAAATGGTAAAAGAATTACAAGAGCACGTAAAAAAGACGACCGCGCCTTACAAATACCCGCGAATCATTGAATTTGTGCCGGAACTTCCAAAAACTATAAGCGGAAAAATTAAACGCGCACAGATCAGAAATAAATCATATGAGTAAAAGCCGCATCTGCGGCTTTTTTTTGTGAGCAAAGCTCGCTTTAGAGTTTTTTCAGCGCGTTTGCTATCTGTTGCGTGTTAAAGGGTTTTAGGATAAAACCTTTTGCGCCAAGTATTATTGCGTCTTTGACGACCAATTCCTGCCCCATAGAACTAACCATCACAACCTTTGCTTTAGGGTCGTGTCCCATAATCCGGCTCAACGCTTCAATGCCGTTCATTTCCTCCATTACCACATCCATGGTAACGATATTAGGTTTTAGTTCCTTATACTTCGCTAAAGCGATTTTCCCATTTCTCGCCTCACCGACGACGACAAAGCCTATTGAGGTCACCGCCTCACGCAGTAAACGCCGCATAAACGCCGAATCATCGACAATCAACACTGTTTTCTTTTTCATAAAACCATGACTCCTGTCCTGTACACATTATAGTGCTTAATAGCCACAAACATTAACAAAAACAATTCTGGAAATGTACCAGTCTTTCGAACGCAGGAGTGTGAACGCAAGTATAACTCAGCCTCCTGCGGCTAGCCGCTTCTTGCGATGCGCGGACGCGCTAAAAGTTCCCCGTGTGGAACATTACTGCCGCCAAAGCAGCTACAGGCGCGGTTTCGCACCTAAGAACTCGCGGGCCAAGCGAGACTGTAATGATCCCAATCGACCGGGCAAATTCAGCTTCGCTAGGTTCAAAACCACCTTCCGGTCCCGTGATGATCGAAATCGCGTCGAACGCGCCTCTCTGCTCAAGCGCCTGTTTCAGATGTAGCTGATCTTCCTGCTCGTACAAGAAAAGTGAGAACAAGGAAGCGTTCCCTTCGCTCGAACCGTCTTTGCGCCATGATTCGCGCCCTGCGGCTTGTAATATTGCCGATTCGAAAGAACTTACCGAAGAAATGACCGGCACTCGGCCTCTGCCACACTGCTTTGCGGTTTCCAGCGCGATCTTTTGGAGCCGAGCGGTTTTCTTTGACATATTGGAGGGTAAAGATACGCACCGTTCAGAAGGGAAAAGAACGATATCAGCCGCGCCAAGCTCTACAGATTTTCCAACAGCGTAATCGAGCCTTTCGCCCTTAGCAAACGCGATAAACATACGGCAAGCAACCGAAGGCTCACCTGTGGAGACTTGTACATCTACGATTTCGGCGACTGAACAACCATGCCCCATCCTAGCGTCGTCATTAATGGTTTGCGGTTCGCGGGACAAAACTTCACGACTACCGAGGCGGCAAACATAGTCGGTTCCCTCGCCGTCGCAAACAGAAAAGAGTTCATCAGGGCGCAACCGCAACGAATTGATATGCCTCGCGTCCTCATCGCCGAGACGAATCAAGCTGCCGGATATATCCGATGGAGATACAAAAAAACGAACCACTTCACGCCGCCCCTTACTTTGAATTCACATATTAAGCGTCAAGTATCATTGGACTATGGGGCAAAGCCCAATCTAGTATACACAAAATAATATATAAAGTCAAAATTTTCAATTATATCTGTTATATACTACAATTTTTATATTTTTCGATTTCATTTTCGAATGTCTCGAACAAACGTTGACATATTAATAATTGTTGCATTATAATACAATCAATTGACAAAACGGATGGTAAAGCGGGCATTGACGATAATATATATCCAAAACAGACAGGAAAACAGACATGGCAAGAGCAAACAGAAACGCGGGGTCATACCCTGAGAGGAAAAAAGCGGCAATGTACGCGCAAACCGACATCTGGCAGACTAGGATTGCCAGGCTGCTCGTAGTTGTGCTGATGTGCGTCCACCCGCTATATTTCACCTCTGACCGATATTTGTGGCTCACAAGCGATAAGTATGTATTCTTTGAGATATGCATGCTGGTAGTTCTGCTTGCGACCATCATTGTATGGATCAGCCGGATAGCAAGAAAACCGAAGTTGTTGCCGCAAGACCGGATGTACCTCGCTGATTGGGCTATCCTTGGGTTTGCTCTAGTAACGCTGCTCTCAACAATCCTATCGCCATACAGAGAAGTGACCGATGTTTGGGGTGGATTATATGAGAGACACGACGGGGCTGTGACACAGCTGTTATATGTCGCGGTTTTCTTTGTAGTGTCGCGCTGGTACAAACCCCGCGAATTGGATTTCGCGTTTTTTGGTATATCCGCCGTTCTGGTCGCGCTGATTGGGATACTCCAATTTTACGGAGTGGATTTCTTGAAACTATGGCCTAACGACGACCCCCAATATCATGTGGAAAATTTCTATAACATCTTTTTCCGCTCGACGCTTGGAAATGTGGATATCGTGTCGGCATATGTGTGCGTTTCTATGTTACTGAGCGGTTTTTTATTCATCCGTATGAAATCGAATTGGCGTCCGCTTTGGCTGGGAGCCAGCGCTCTCAATTTCTGGTTGATGGAACTCGCGGATGCGGATTCCGGCCGCGTCGGCTTAATTTTGGTTATGGTGCTGGCAATGCCGTTTATTGTTGAAAACAGGAAAACTCTTGCCAAGACGCTGATACTAGCGTCCTCATGGGTGGCTGTGTACACCATGCAACTGCTTTTCTACGATACGCTTACCCTTAAAACAAAAACATTCGGCGGTTTGATCCCATATTTTGCCGCGTTTGCGGTGCTTGTGGCGGCAGGGCTGTTTCTTCTGGATTGGGATTTGAAACATGACCAAGACTCTGGACCTGACGTCAGGGCAAAGTGGAAACTGGGCATTATTATTATCGCCGCTTGCGTCGTGGTCGGTATAGTTGGGGTAGAGTTCTTAGGAAAACGGTATAAAGATTCTGGCAACTATAACGTGGTATACGAGCTTCGGGAGATCCTTCACGGGAATGTCAAAGACGAATTTGGAAACAAGAGGGTATATATATGGCGCAACGCGCTTGACGGCTTTAAGAAAAACCCGATCATCGGGAGCGGCCCCGATACGTTCCCCAACGCCTTTCCTCAGGAAGCGCAAGGTTTTTATGGCGAAAATTATGAGAACGCGCACAACGAATACATACAGATCCTCGTTTGCCAGGGAATACTGGGACTCGTATGCTATTTGACGCTTATCGTAGGGCTACTGGTCAAATCGACGCCGCAAGCGTTCAAAAACCCACTGATTATGGCGATTATGGCGGCGTTTGCGGGATACTGCATCCAAGCGTTCTTTAACCTGAGCGTGCCTATTGTGGCACCGATTCTATGGGTTTTCGCCGGGTTGCTGGCAAGCAAGCGTGTCAGGGAAACAACACAGATGGCGATGCTATAGGCGAACAATCGTTATGGCAACTGTTGAGGGCGTAGCGCGCTCAATGAGGTAGTGTATGAAAGCTATGATTAAAAGAACGGGCAATACTTGGCTCTTTGTGATGAAAGCATTTTTATTTTTTGCCGTCTTAGCTATTTTTTTTATAGGCCAAAACGTCTTTTATCAACAGACGTTATTCTATTACTGGGGAAACTATATAGTACTGCTCCTGTACACAGCAAATCTTTATTTCACCAGTAAAACATACCAAAGCTTTAATTTCGGCGGCGCGAACCTACCAGAGATGATCCTATCATGGACATTATGTTTAGTGGTGACAAATGTCATGCAATACCTCATGCTGAGCCTTTTAGAGCTGATGCTTCTTCCGGTTACGGGTTTCCTGATAGTCCTTGCAGCCCAGATGATCCTCGTTATGCCGCTGACGCTTATGATCGATAGGCTATATTACCACATAAACCCCGCGCAAAAATCGATCATTATTTATGGAAAAGCGGAAAAGGCGGATGAATATCGCGAAATCATTGAAACACATAGAAAAAAATTCAAGATCGGCAAAATCGCATCTCAGGATGAGCCGCCTGATAAGCTCATCCTTCTAATAAAAGAAGCAGAATCCGTGTTTTTTTTAGATGTCAAAGAAAGCATAAGGGAAAACCTCCTAGAATACTGCTATCTGCATAACAAACGCACTTACATACTACCCACGTTTTCAGGCGTCCTACTAAACACAGCCGGAATATCGTGGATCTCCAATACACCCATGTTCCTACCGAAAAGCTCTGAACCGGACGCGGGAACTAGACTCATCAAGCGTGGGATCGACGTTGTTGTTTCATTGCTGGCGATAATTACGCTCAGTTGGCTGATGATCCTGACATGGCTTGCAGTGAGAATCTGCGACCGGGGGCCGGCAATATACAAACAGATCCGTGTGACAAAAGGCGGGAAGCGTTTTACGCTGTACAAGTTCCGCAGTATGTACCAAGACGCCGAGAACGACGGGATACCCCGCCTGACCTCAATAGATGACGACAGGATCACACCGGTTGGAAGGTTCATACGGATGACCAGGATCGACGAACTACCCCAACTTTTCAACGTCCTGTCGGGCGCGATGTCTCTTGTTGGCCCGCGTCCTGAAAGACCGGAGATTGCAAAGCAATACGAAGAGATTTATCCTAATTTTGCCTTCAGGACAAAGGTAAAAGCAGGGATAACGGGGCTGGCGCAGATATACGGGAGATATAATACAGCGCCGGACGAGAAGCTGTTTCTTGATATTATGTACATTGAAACGCTTTCGATAATGCAGGATATCAAGTTGCTCCTACAGACTACAAAAGTATTATTTTTGCCAAAAAGCACGGAAGGCGTCCCAAACGACTCGATAACAGCGCTGAGAAAAGAAGAACTGTAAGGAACTGTTAACTTATTAGTTGACATTCCTAATGGATCGTGAGGTTGTTTTTTTGTGAAGAAAGTATTGATAATAGACGTACATGACGCTAGCCTGTATGGTTTTAGAAAAGAATTCATTATTGAGCTGATAAAAGAAAACATACAGGTCCACTTCAGCGTCCCATACGGCCCAAAAGTCGAGTATTTCAAAAAACTTGGCGCGATTTATCATCCAATAAAGCTAAACAGGCGGGGAAAGAACCCTTTTGCCGAGTTGAGGCTTATATTTTCATACAGAAAGCTGATTAAGCAGGTAAAACCTGACCTGATCGTCACGCGCGCAATAAAGCCTAACATTTACGCAGGCAATCTCGCTCGTATGATGCATATCCCTTATGTGACACTGGTGACCGGTTTGGGTTCAGGACTCAACGAAAAAGGCATTTCGACGAAAACAATAAAAATGTTATATAGGAGGGCTCTCAAAAAATCAGCTTGTGTTTTCTTCCAGAATGAGGGAGATCAGTCATATTTTAAAAAAGTGCTGGACAAGAATAATGTGAAATATGTTTTGACAAAAGGGTCGGGAGTTAATCTTGACGAGTACCGCGCAAACATGTTCGAGCGCGAAGAAAAGGATAGAGGCGATAAAACAAACTTCCTATATATCGCTAGAATCCAAAAAGAAAAGGGGATAGAAGAGTATTTGGAAGCCGCCCAATACTTTGTTGAAAAGAGTGACGATTGCGTTTTTAATATCCTGGGGCCATTCGAAGATGCAAAATATATGGAAATAATTGAAAATTTGTCAAACGAGGGGATAGTACAGTATTTAGGGGTTTCGGAAGACACGCGTACTGAGATGTTGAAAACTGACTGCATTGTTATGCCTACTTCGTATCACGAAGGGATGTGCAATGTCATTCTGGAAGGCGCCGCGATGGGGTTGCCGGTCATCGCGAGCGATATTTACGGTTGCCGGGAAGCCATAGAAGACAAACAAACAGGTTTTTTATGCCAGCCGAGAAGCGCAGAGAGCCTAATCAGGGCGATTGAAAAATTTCTAGCGCTAAGCGTGTCAAACAGATCGCGGATGGGCATGCTGGGACGTGAGAAAATGGTAGACGAATTCGACAGGGAGAAAGTTGTGAAACAGTATATGGACGCCGTACATGAGTTGATATGAAGACAGCTATCGAAATCTGAACGTAATGTTTATAACGAACGATTCTAGTTAACAAGTCAGACAAGAAAAAGTAAGACATTGTTTATTGACGAATGAAAGGAGACTATCGAGTTTGGATACCAATTCAGTCATAACCGTTGTGGGAGCTGGATATGTCGGTTTATCATTAGCTATTGTTTTAGCACAAAGGAATAAAACAATAATACTTGATGTAGACGTCACAAAAGTATCGAAGATAAATTCTGGAATTTCGCCTTTGGTTGAGGTTGAAACTCAAAATCACATTTCGTCAGGTTCACTAAGTTTACACGCGACAACTGATTCCTTCGAAGCATATAATCAAGCGGATTATATTATTGTTGCTGTACCAACGGACTATTCGGATGAAAAATGCAACCTTGACACAACGATCGTAGAGAAAGTTGTTAAGGAAATTGTTGCATGCAAGCCGTCTGCGACAATTGTAATAAAATCCACTGTTCCAATAGGGTTTACTGATTCCCTACAATGCATTTACAAAGAGTCCAGTATTCTATTCTGCCCTGAATTTTTGAGAGAGGGCACCGCGTTACACGATAGCTTATACCCGTCAAGAATTATTGTAGGTACGGACCTTAATAATCCCCAAATGATGGCAAGCGCACAAAGATTTGTAGAATTGTTGCAAGACGGCGCTATTAAGAAATCGGTCATCACATTATTAATGCGTTCTTCTGAGGCGGAAGCGGTGAAACTGTTTTCAAATACTTTTCTTGCGCTCCGAGTTAGTTTTTTTAATGAATTGGATACATATTCTGAGCAAAAAGGTCTCAATACTCAGCGAATTATTAAGGGTATTTGCGCTGATTCAAGAATCGGGGACTACTATAATAATCCGTCGTTTGGCTATGGCGGGTACTGTCTCCCCAAGGATACAAAACAGCTATTAAACAGTTTTGTTGATATTCCAGAAGAAATTATTGAGGCTGTTATACATGCTAATGAAACACGGAAAAGATATATTGCCGAACAGATAATCTCACGTGTAGATGATCTGAATTATACTGGAATAAAGCCTATTGTGGGAATTTTCCGGATTACTATGAAGAATGGTTCTGATAATTACCGCGGATCGCCAATGCTTGATATAGTGTCGCTCCTTCAGAAAAGGAATATCGAACTGGTTATTTACGAACCGATAATTAATGAGGATATGCATATGGGCGTGAGACTTGAAAAAGATTTGCAGGCTTTCTTGTTGCGCAGTGATATTATAGTTGCCAACCGCCTTTATGACGAACTAGAAGGCTGGGAACAAAAAGTATATACACGTGATCTCTACTCAAGAGACTAAACAACATTCCTTACACAAGTATTTATAGGAAGGCAAAACAAATGGCAGGGCCAATTCGTGTGTTACACGTCTTTGGAAACTAGATAAAGGCGGAGCAGAAAGCCGGACGATGGATATTTACCTAGCAATTGATCGTAGTTGTGCTCAGTTTGATTTTCTTGTTCACCACAAAGAATAAGGCTTCTTCGAGGCGGGAATAAAGGAATTGGGCGGACGCGTATTCCACGAGATACCTAGGTTAAGGTATTTAACCTAATAAGCTATTCAAGAGTTTGGTCGCTTTTTCTTGAGAAACACAAGTTCTCATGTATTCATATACATATGATTACATCAGCCGGGCGGTTTGAGAGTTTTCGTACTGGAGCAAAAAAATAATGACAAAGGCGGATATAACAGCTTGATCAGGATACTGAATATTATGGGGTCGCTAAACTGTGGCGGTGCTGAGACCACTGTAATGAACTTATACAGAAATATTGACCGTACAAAAATTCAATTTGATTTTCTCATCACTGTAGATGAAGAAAACTACTATGAAAACGAGGCGAATACCCTTGGTGCTAGAGTGTTTAGACGACCAAAGAGAACAAAAGATCCTTTCGGAAACATGAAAGGACTTATCAGCGTTTTTAAAGAACACCCAGAAATCAAGATCGTCCATATCCATCACTCTTCGACGGTTGTTGCAATAGATGCTTATATCGCTAAACGGTTTGGCGTATTCACGCGGATAGTGCATAGTCATAACGCTCTTCCAACTTATACACTACTACATAGGGCTTTCAGACCGTTCTTGCGCACCTTAGCGACACACTGGCTATGTTGTTCAACCGAAGCAGGCATTTCGCTATTTGGTAAGAACGCTCCGAATAGCAGTAGATTCTGTATTCTTCCAAACGCCAGGAAATTGGAAACTTTTCGTTATTCTTCGAGTATAAGGGATAGTATTAGGGCTAAAATGTGCCTTGAGGATCATTTCGTTGTGGTTAGTACAGGTCGCCTCGTTACCCAGAAAAACTTGGGATTCTTGTTGGAAGCTTTTGCCCACGCTTGGAGACGCGAGCCAAATCTGATGTTGTTATTAGCTGGGGACGGACCACTAATTTCGGAATTAACCAATCAAACGGACAAACTTAAATTGGGTAGTTCAGTGAGATTCTTAGGGCGACGCGATGATGTCCCGGATCTTCTGCAAGTGGCGGATGTTTTCGTTTTGCCTTCCCTACACGAAGGGTTGCCGGGCGCGGCAATCGAAGCCCAAACCTCCGGTCTTCCATGTTTGATATCTGATACAGTCACACGTGAATGTAAAGTGACCGATGCTGTCGAATTTCTACCGATCAGTAAAGGCTCGGAAATATGGGCGGAACGGATGCTCGCATACCAGGGTTTCAATCGTCGTGACACGCTTGATGATGTGCGCAAAGCAGGGTATGATATCAAGGAAGTCGCTAATAAACTTGAAAAGTTCTATTTCAGTGAAATAAGCACGCAAAGGTAGATAAATGGTAACATATGTTTTTGTTTTAGTAATATGCTGCATGCTATGCTATCTGGCGCAATGGCGGCAGGAGTATTTATCGATAGGAGTCGCGCAAGGTAGTAGTGGGCGGATCAGCAGATACTATGTGATAGCCGGAGTTGCGCTGCTTATTCTTGCTATGTTCCGAGCGAACACAGTTGGAACTGATCTTGCAAACTATACCAGAAGCTTTAATAACATTCGGGCAGGGATAGCTGAGAATTATGAACCGGCATATGTTGCGTTACAGTTTTTAGTTACTCGGGTAACAGGAAATTTCAACATATTTATAGCAATATGTTCTATTTTATCCCTGATTCCAATCCTGTGTGTTATTTATCATGAATACGATAAATATCTATGGCTAGGGATACTAGCGTTTATCCCTTTTTATATAACTTCATTTAGTTTATTACGCGCATTTTTGGCGCTCGCTTGTTTGTTAGTAGCATACCATGCGACAAACGACTCAAAACGCCGCCTAGTTTTTTGGAGCTTTGCTCTGCTTGCAATTCTATTCCACTACACAGCGATAGTTGTTGTTGCGGCTCTTCTTATTTTTAACAGAAGATATAGTTACTACTGGTACGTTTTGGCTGCATTAGCATTTTGCTTGCTGTATTTCGCGGGGGATTTAATTTATAGTATCTTGTCGCCGTTTAGCGCGCGTTTACAGCAATATTACGATTTTCAGGGTACATATGCTCCTGTTAATATCTTCTTCTATGGCATGATGACAGTTTTATCCTACATTTACTATAAACCCTTAACAAGGAGCGATTCCAGAAATATCATTCTTATAAATATGATGATTTTTATGTTAGGGTTCAACATAACCTGCATCTGGGTCCCGGTTTACGGTAGGGTTGTGCAAATGTTTAATCTGCTTGCTATTTTCCTAGTACCAGAGATTATAAAATGTGAGAAAGATAAAAAAATACGCGTTTTCTATCAGATAGCATTCGCCGTTTTCTATATATTTATTTTTGCGAATACATTGTTAATAGACTCTTCAGGAATTGTGCCATATCGGTTTTTCTGGGGGGAATAAGCCTTATGTCTTTGCGTCTGGGATTACATTGAGATAAAGCTATTGAATCTTTTGCTTTATTTTTTATTCCTAATCCTGTCCAGCTGCCCCATTAAGCTAGTATCATTCCTGGTGAGGTACTAAAATTTCTTTCCACAACTCTTTGTTGTATATAATGAACATAATGATAGCTATTACGACATTAACCCAAACTACTCTCGTATAAAACAGCCAGATATTCATGCTTAACACGCCAATCGCTACAAAAAGAAAACCCCAATCTATGTGTACCCCCTCTTTTTTACTAATGTCAATGTATCGATAGATAAATATCAAGAGATATCCAAAAGCTGTCGCTATCGCCGCTCCATATAGACCAATTATTGGTATTAGAAACAAGCTTAACAAAACGTTCGTCACAGCTCCCAATACCGTACTTATAGAAATTCGTTTTGAAAGCTTTAGCGCTGTGTATATAGGGGCATAGAACGTAGACATTGCGTTTATCATGCTACTAACTACCAATATAGGTACATATTGAAAGGCGTTTTGGTATTCGCTACCTATGAGAGAGTTCCATACAGCAGGAACAATAGTCAAGAATAATCCAACCCCACCAAATAGCAACCGTAAATATATATCAAGCGTATTTGACAGCATTTTCCCATAATCTTCCGTTTCAACATATTTTGCGGTCATCTCTGACCATGCCATCCAGAATATAGTAGTCGCGGTACCTACAATGCCGCTAAACTTGTTTGCTATCGAATAGATGCCATTTGCCGCTAAACTCATAATGACAGATATTATGGTACGGTCAGACATGTTGATAACCCAGAATGACACACCGTCAAGGATAAGTGGGGTGCTGAATTTAAGTAGTTCCTTTCGAACCTCTTTTGAGGATGTCCGCAAATCAATCAGTTTATATGCCTTTACACATAAAACTAATATTGTAATCCTGACTATTGAAGAAGACGTGCTGGCTAGTAAAATCCCAGCGGCTCCAAGGTGCAGCAACGCGACAAAGAGGTACCCAAAAAAAATATTTGCAGCTGCGCTTACTAATGCGGACACTGTAAAAAGCTTGTTCCTGCCGAGCCCGCGCGCTAATGGATCAAAAATGTTTTCCAAAAGTTGTACAGCAGTGTAAAGCAAAACGATCCCGATAAACGGGATTATATTATTTATTCCTAGTATGCCTACAATTGTCAACGACAAAATGAGTATTGGGACGATTATGATAAGCGTATTGGTGAACACCCGCTTGATCTCATTTTCATCTTTCCTCGCGTCAACAGTAAAGCGAAAAAGACCAATATCCAATCTCAACAAAACTATAGGTACAAGCAATGCGGCGTAAGTCTGAATAATATCTACTGTACCAAATTGTTCTGGAGCGACTATAGCTGTATATAATGGAACCAATAGAAACGACAATAACGGCGAAGCTAATTTACTTACACCTAGAACAAAAGTATTGCCAAATAGTTCCCTGAGTGTATTATGCTTCATTTGCTGTTTCCGTAATTACATTTCGTAAATCCGCAACAAACCGTTCTATATTATGATTGCTACGTATATACTTAATTGCTGATTTAGCTTTTTTCTCATATTCTCTATCATTTTCCATCAAGTACTTAATTGCTGGTATAAACTTTTCAATTTGATCAAATCCATCGCCTGTAATCTCGCCCACGAATTTTCCGAAGTTCTCTGCTAAACCCTCCCGTTCCAAGTCGCTAACTATAAGCGTACCGTATGATAACGCTTCGAGCCAAGAAATAGGTATTGCTTCCCATATTGAAGTAGACAACAATAGGCGTGACTCTTTTAGTAAGTTGTTTTTCATTTCACCATCATCATGCCCCATAAAATGCAGATTTCTGATATTTCCATCCATATATTGGGCTAATGCTTTTTTGTTTTCTTCACTATTACGGAAAAATTGTCCTAAGATAAAAAACTCATATTCTGGTAATTTCTTCGCTACCTCACAGAATAACCACGCGCGCTTTGGTGGTTCAAGTCTACCCAAGAACAGGATTTGTTTTTTCTTTTTCTTTATGTCGAATATGTACTGTTCGTCAACTTCAACAGGGTTAGGTAAATACTGTATTGGAGTCTCTTGCGGCAACATATAAAGCTTTTTTGCGAGGTTATTCAGCGTTACTCCCTGAGAGACAAACTTGACCCTGTTTTCTGAATGTAATTTGTTCACCAAATTATAAATTCGTTGGTTGTAATAGCAAGGTTCCTTGACATAGGTCATTCGGATTATTTTTTCCCATTCGCTCCAAGGTCTTGGATCTTGTATCCATAGAATGAGTTTTTTATCTTTGCTTGGTTCATTGCGCATCACCCAGTCTAAAGTCAGCTCAATACTGAGATATATAGAATAATTCTTACGTTTTAACCATAATTTTGAAAAAAATGGAATCCATGGTAATCTGTATAAACAGACATCATCTACATACCATTTTGTTGCAAAAAAAGCACCAAATGTAGATCGATAAATACTTCCTGTTTTTGGGTTTCTTTGATTTCTACCTAACAATACATCTATACTGATAGACTTGTTGGGAATGTATTTAGCAATATACCTACGAGCTAAATATCCATAACCGCCAAAAGCCGTACCAGCGCCGCCAAAAAACTCATCTATAAGCAAACCAACCTTTATTGTTTGATCTTTCTCAATGCTCATATGCTTCCTCCATAATAAATGAACTGAAATAAGACAAAAGGATTATATCTTTATGAAAAAGCATTGTCAACGAAAAGAGCTACATAGTAGACTTAAGTTTAGCGAAACAGCCTTTTTGGTCGAACCATTTTATGTACATATAATCCAAAATAATATATACCACTCAAGTGCTTTTTAATCATCCCGCTATCATCCTTTTTTTAAATCAATAAAATTCTTAATTTCAGTTAATGAATCTTGCTTTCTGAAAATATATCCGTTTTGTCCACCCAGTATTTCAGAGTATCTTGTCTTAAAAAAAGTATAGTCGAATGGTTGTGACATGATTTCATTTGTAAAAACTTTACCATGAATTGTGTGATATATCTCACCCGCTGAGATTGGTTCTGACGCCATATGGACAAGCGCTACGTTATTTCTTAATAGTAACTCTATATGCTCCCAAAGATACTTTATGTTATAGAACGAGAACTTGGATCGAGAATCCGTGAAGTTGAGCGCGGAAAACCCTAATTCCCTATATAGCGATTTGAGCATTGCTTGCTCATTGGCGGTAATACTCAGAGCAATCCTGAAAAAACCTGTGTCGTCTTTTTTATAATAATTGCTTAGCTGTGGAGCTTTTGCGTTGAGTTCAGCAAATTTTGTGTACCTGAGCATCACGGGGATGATGTTTATTAGATCAAAAATGAAATTCTTCTTTAACCCATCGCCAAACAGAGCTGGAAGTCTGATTATAAGCATATTAGGATATAGTTTTCGAAGTTCATTCTCAAGAAACAACCGATTTTGACCATATGGAGTAAGCCCGTCCGTTTGATACTGAGTATCCTCAAAAACATCCTCTGCTTGGGGGGAGGGGATAACATCAACTGTAGAAATTAGGACGAGACGCTTTGGGTTGATTTTACGAATGTTTTCGAGTGCTTCAATTATGTGGGAAAAGTCCTGTTCTGGAAACTTATCGGCGGCGAATTTTTCCGCGTGTACACCGGCGTAGACGCACAAACCCGGATTGAGGTTAAAAGCATCTGCGATATTTTTTGAATTGAAACCTCCCTCAAATCTATGTTGTTTATATAGGTTTGAACCCACAAATCCCGTATAACCGACCAGAGTATCCATTATAGAATCCTTTCACATAAACCGATTAGCTATGATTGATTTCTTCTTTCAGCTTACTAACAAACGCCCTGCCATACATTAGCAAATTTTCTTTGTTATTATGAAAGTATTTCAAACCGTGCCGGACTAATACATAAATCCCAATTTGAATGAAGCCCATATATAACATCACATTATTTAACCACATATGGATATAAGAATGGCTTTTTCCAAGAACAAACCAAGAAATACATGTAACAAAAGAAGTAACAAACAGGAAAAAACTAGATTTAAGCAAACTTCTTTTTTTGAGAATCGAATATATGAATATTGCAGAATACGCAACTATAATGAAGGACGCAATCCTGCCCGCTTTTGTATGAATAAAGCAACGCATTAGCACTTCAAATATCGAAGCATTAAGCGCATCAGTATACGCCTTGCTGAAATTTAAGGCATTTCCAAATGTCCTTCTCAAAACATCCACACGATATATTGACTCTAAACCAATAATAACATTTCCATCCCCCCTTATGTATGAATGGATAGTCAACACTGTAATAAACCCAAGCAAAGACAAAACTCCGATTTCGACTATACACTTAAAAATCAACTTACTGCGAATTCTATCATTTTTAAAGCAAATTAAACACTCTACGAATAGAAACATGATTGAGGAAAGCATAACAACTGTAATATACT
Source organism: Oscillospiraceae bacterium (assembly GCA_009776445.1). Taxonomy (GTDB): domain Bacteria; phylum Bacillota; class Clostridia; order Oscillospirales; family Oscillospiraceae; genus WRMH01. Next base: position 20,444 of record WRNV01000034.1, read on the forward strand.
CATACCCGCAGGCACTCTTGATAAATATAGCTAAAAAGAATAGTGGATATAGCCAGAATCTCTTATTTATATTATTAAGGCAAATCAACCCGAGATACATTGGAATAAACCATGCAAATGGAATCCAATATAAATTTGTTGAAAAATTACCCAGAATGGGTGAAACCATAGATGTAATAAAAAACGTCAATGATAATAACACACCATATTTCCTATACAACTCATAGCAAATCAACGATAGAACTAATGACAATAATAAACAACATCCAACCCTAAAAATAAATACAAGGCTTGGGACATTGATTTTTGCTAATAAATAGAATATCCACCCTTGAAGACCGAGTTGGGATTTATATTCGATGATCCTACCATCAAATAATTCACCATTATCGTAAATATCATACGCTTGATTATATGTCCATTCTTCATTTCCTTTTGCGAAAATTTGTGCCAGCCCATATTTATGATTACTAATATTTATGTCATATTTTGCGACATCAATCATGCTGACAGTTAATGCCTCTGAATAATTGTCAAAGTATACATCCCTATTTGAGTAAAGAATACATGCCATGATAATTGTCGCAAGCGATATAATTATAATTTTCATTTTTTTCCTGCTGTTTGTATTGATTTCATTCATTGATGATGCTTCCTTCCGTGATAAAGTATTACTAGACTCAAAACTCCAAGATTTACACACCAAAACCTGTTGATGGTGTCTATCCCGCTACCTTTTCAATGGATTCGATAATATATCTCTGCTTATTAAAAATCAATCCTAACATCACCGATAGATACTTGATAATGACAGATAGTACGGTAAATATTGCGAAAAACGCTCCAGACATGAAAATCATCATAGTCGTGTATCCCTCGACCGGATTTCCTGTCAAGTAAATGGTGACAACATACCCGACAGTCCCCAACGTGGCAAGCATTGCGAGTAATGTAAATACCAATGTTATCTTATACGCTAAGTTGGTAAATAGAATCAAAGCAGTCATCGCGGTCTCACTTGGATTTTTTAGCGTTTGTGTCCGCCTTGCGCCATTTTGTGTTGATTTATAGTGTATATGGTCTACCTTCAAGCCGCAGTTGGAGTATAACGCCTTCCGATAAGGAAGATTAATGCTCATTGAGTGGACACGGTTAATGGCTCTGCGAGATAAAACCCTACACGTTTCACTTTTTATCATATACTGTGTGCCGGAATGACGGTTATAAACAGCGTAAAACAGTTTTGAGCAAGCGCGCATCTGCTCTGTGCCACATGAAACAATATCAAATCCTTGTAGTGCGCGATCATAAATCCTTACAATAAGCTCAGGAGTATAATCCATCATTGTGGAATCAAACTCAAAAACAAAATCACCGATAGCAAAATCGACACCAGCTTGCATAGCAGCTTCCACACCTTGGTAGTAACTCATATTCAAAATGCTCAAGGTGCAATTATAAAACTTTCCGGACAGTTGCTTGATGGCGCCTATGCTACCGTCCGATGAAGCATCATTCACACAAATTATTTCAAATTTCTCAAACTTCTCATTTAGCGTACTGTATAAAGAATTCAAAAACCCCTCTAGGGCCAATTCCGCGTTGTGGACATATGCAACTGCTGATATAAAGTTCTTTTCCTTAATTGCGTTCACAGGCTCAACTCCTCATCAAGTTCGTAAACCGTATTTATTTTACCGGATAACGCGCTGATGAAGCGCGGTTTATCGCTATATCGCAGTATTACCGTCGGACGTGAATCATCTATTTCCGATGCTTTAAGTATAGGTTTAATTGCGTATAGTGAATCAACATAAGTAAAACCATATTCATCTTTTAAATAATTTCTTGCCAATGCGCTCATATATGGCCACGCACTTTCCGGTTTTGCGGGACAGACGTTGCAATTGCCCAACCTTTGAGGCGGGCAAAACCCATTAGAATAGGATTGACAAGTGAATGTTGGAATACGCTCGGAGCTGGTGATATGCGGCGTAAAAGTAACTGAGGTAAGTGAATGGTATCCGGTTTTACCAAAGGGCATAATTGAAAAGAACGCGCCGTCCATCACGGTTATTCCGCTGTTAACCAGTTTTCCTTCTGCTTTACATATAATCATTTCACACAGCTCATACTTGATTTTAAGCGCAGGAAACCCTAACATCGCGTGTATTTGATTGATTCCGGCATACGTTGCGTTAAGGGCAAAACCTGTCCTATATGCATTTCCATTTTCAAGTGTAATTACATATTTTGAGCCGTCATTCTCGATGGATTTTATGCTTACACCACACATGATTTTTACCTTAGGGAGCCTTTCAATTTTCTCAAGAAACCATTTTTTTAGCAGTTGAGCATCGTAGGTGTATTCAGTTGTTAGAAAAGCGCCATCGCACATTCCTTGTTTGAAATACTTTTCAGTTGGGACTTCATCGCAACGAATATCAGCATCTTTGCAAAATTTCTTGAATTGCTCTGCGCTTGTCCAACTAAATCTTGCGCTTGTAGCATACACCTTCTTGAACTCTTTATTTATACAAAAACCATAATCCCCATTAAACCGGTCAAAATAACCACGACACTTGACCGCCGTGGATAATGAACGCGGATAATGATAACCCATATGAACACGAGCCTGATTGATATATGTGGCTCTTCCAAACGGCGCGTCATCATGTTCTAAAACCAACACGTTTTGATCACGTTGCCCACAAAACAGCGCAGCGTAAAGACCGTATAAGCCAGCGCCAATAATGATTTTGTCATACGTCATACTTTCCCCTCGCATTCTCAAACAGAATTTTCAGCAAGAGGTTATTACCGCGAAAACCTTTTATTTTGGTCGGTGTTTTTTCATTTTTAGGGTACTGCCTTGTTATGGGGATTTCACACGTTTTTAATCCCAAACGGCTTGCTTTTACAGACAAATATGCCAATAACTCATATGTAGAAAATATATCTCTGAATGGCTGTACGGAAGGATGCGTAATATATTTTTTAGAATAGGCGCGGTATGCGTTAGTCGTATCGGTAAATTTCTTTTTAGCGGTAATTGAAATAATAGGCGCATGAATTAACCTGACTGCCAGCCATCGGACAAATGGCGTGTTGATTGCTTTGCCGCCTTTGATAAAACGACTACCCTGAACAAAATCATAGTCTTCATCAAGTCTTGCAATGAACGCAGGTACATCCTCTATGCTGTCTTTATTGTTCCCGTCTATGGTGATAAAACCTTCGTAGCCTCGTCCAAGCGCCCACCAAAATCCCATACGCACCTGAGCGCCCTGTTTTCCTGTACCTATTTTTGTGAGTAGAGTGTTCACACCCAGTTCCCTTAAAATGTTATCATCGGCGCAATTATCTGTAGAGCCTCCATCGCAGATCACTATATCTATTAGAGTATTTACTCCGACTTCTTTAGCGCGTCGCAATTCCTTATGTATACGCTCGCCTTCATTTAATATCGGAATCAACAAACAGTATTTTGTTTTTTTTGCTTCGTACTCAATACAGTCAAATTCTGGCACTCCCTGAAGGTTCTTATATATCATATCAAGAGTTCCTTTGCATAGAGAATAATGGTTTTCACCACTTCAATATCATTTGGATTTGCCATTTCAATGGAAAGAAAACCTGTATAACCTAATTCCTGCAATATACTAATTAAGGAGCCATGTAATTCTCTCTTTTTGATGGGTACAAGATTCGGCTCAGAAATATGGATGTGGCTTACCAAATCTATATTGTCTTTAAGGAAGTCAATGTTTTCGCTGTTATAAATGACTGTCCCTAAATCAACATTGACCTTTACGCCCGGATTGTTAAGCTTCCTACATATTTCAAATGCTTCCGATGTAGTGTTAATAAAATTTGTTTTATATATGGGAGGATTTGGCTCAAGAGCGACGCACACTCCTAATTCTGCCGCATAATTTCCTATTCTCCCAAAAAAGTCATGCGCGATAGGCAAGTAAGTTTCAGAAGGCATATTTTTAGGAATAGCGCGATTTTTAGGACAACCGAAAACAAGGTTACGACAATTAAGTACACAAGCGAAATCAATGGCTTTTCGGGTGTATTCCACAAGGTTATCTCGGCTGTCATCCATATCGAATATATTGTTCGATATTCCATACCAAATAGACTGCATGGAGGAAACGATTAATCCATACCTTTCATGGAGCCTGTTGGCAAAAGCCTTTGCCTGCTCTATGTTACCATATGGTGGAAATGGGAATATACGTGTCGGCGCTACTTCAAGGCCACAAATAGCGTTTGCTTGAAGAAATTCGTATATTTCTTCGTCACATTCGGCTGGCCATGAGATATTAGAAATAGACAATTTCATTGTTTATCGACCTTCTACTAGAATCTGTACTACACAGTAGATGTCATATTATCGACTATAAAAGCCAATATTATTATAGATGCTCGACAGAAAACGGCGAAAATATAGCACAAAGATGCAGCATTAACACTTATACCATATAAAACGATGGTATTCAACATCTTTTTGGTTTTTAGTTGGTTGTAAACAGCAACTGTTCGCACGAGTTGTCTACACAGTACACTTAAGCACTATATATATGCGAGACTAGCAAGTTTTACCCAGCCTGTAAGCCATCTTTCGTTATCGGAATAATAAGTTTTAGGTTTCGCATTATTTGTTGATATTATTCCGACAATGGGCTATACTGTATAGGAAAGCGTGGTGGCATTTATGGACTATATCAGCGCAATACAGGCGGCAGAGCGGTGGAGCCTTTCCGACCGCCGTGTTCGTATGCTGTGTGAACAGGGGAAAATCGAAGGCGTTATCAAGCAAGGCCGCTCCTACCTCATCCCTAAAAAAGCAATAAAACCGGCTGACGGTCGAGCTTTGCGCGGTACTATTATTCCACAGGAATACGCTACCCTCTTCGGACGCGTCGAAGCCCTGAAAGCCGAGCTGGATAGACGCCGCCCGCTGACACAGGGCGAACTGAAGCGCCTGCATGAGGAATTTCTTGTGGAGTTCACTTATAACTCCAATGCCATTGAAGGCAATACCTTGACGCTCCGGGAAACGGCGCTCGTCCTGGAGGGCGTGACGATCGACAAAAAGCCTCTCAAGGATCATTTGGAAGCCGTGGGGCACCGGGATGCTTTTCTGTATGTCAAACAACTTGTGAGTGACAAAGCGGCTATTTCTGAAAGCGCCATCAAGAGTATCCATTCGCTTGTTCTGATGGACAGACCAGAGGATAAAGGCGTATACCGTTCCATACCGGTGCGGATCATGGGCGCATATAAAGAGCCTCCGCAGCCATACCTTGTGCCGGTGCAAATGGAACAGCTCGTTGCAAAGCAAAAAAGCGAAAAGCGGCATCCTATCGAGAGTACCGCATTGTTTCACTTGGAGTTTGAGGGCATCCATCCATTTATTAACGGCAATGGCCGAACTGGGCGGCTTGTTCTCAACCTTATGCTTTTGCATTTCGGCTACCCACCCATCAATGTGAAGTTTGCTGATCGGCGGCGATATTATGATTGCTTCGATAGCTTCTACAAGGACAAAACAGCCGAACCGACGGTGACGATGATTGCAGAGTACCTTCAAGAAAGGCTGCAACAATACCTCGCTATTCTTGTTTAAAGATTTAGTTTTTATCTATTATTCATTGTACTATTGTTGCTGGTTTTACAAACTGTGCGTCATAAAGCGACTTTTTCAGTAGCCTCGAAAGTCCCCTTGCTCATGCTTGTTCGAGTCAATTTATGAAATACTCTTTTTCTTGAGGCAACATATCTTCTGTAAAACTATTAAGCTTTATAGCTTCTTTAATTTTTTTCGCTTGATGCGTAATATCTGAAATTCCAGCAATCCAATCGTACACATATCTTTTTACTATACTGCCCTTAATCCCTAATTGAATAGTTCTTTGTTTGAGTGGGTTGCCATAAATATCTCTTTCGGGATCCCACTGACACCTTATTTCTGAGTTTTCTAATGCGTTTTTCCATTGCTCATAAGTTTCATAACCTGTTGGAGAAAAAGAAGATGCAACGGCATTTTTCACAATGAAATCAAAACCTATCCTTTTAACATCTATTGCTAAAATTCTGTTTTGCCCTTCTTTTTCTCCCCATCCTGATCTATACATCATCCAGAGGAATGA
>WRNV01000035.1 GCA_009776445.1 Oscillospiraceae bacterium
GTGGGTCGGGTCGATGTGACTTGCTGCTTGCTTTTCCTTGATGTGGCGAGACACGGATGGATGCGGATATCAGCTCCGGTTAGCCGTGAACTGTAACATAAATCCCGGTAACTGTTCAAAGGGTATCCAAAAAAGCTCGCAATGGTTACAGTCTAGACACACAAGTTTTAGCCATTGTTACTAGTTTTCACCACTATATCAGTGCGTTGCCTGTACCCAACCTGTGTTTTTAGATGACACTGAACTGTGACTAATCCCGCGATGTCTGTTAAGTCACGCGGGATTATCTCTGTATTAAAATGAGTTATTGGCTTTGAGTATCCCGATCACCACGTAGCGCGCGTCGTCAAACTCGTAAGAACAGGTTGAGAACACTATTGCCTTGTCGCCTTCTTCAAATCTCACGCCGCTTTTGAAGGTCGTGTTCTTTTCCGCGTATGCTATGAGCGAGTCAACATTCTCTTCAAACATGAACGCCCGCTCTGTCCACTGCCCGGCTTCAATCAAGCAACCGTACGCGAGTTCTATCTTGTATTCATCTTGCTCGGTATACAGATACATGACTGGATGCTGCTCATAATACTTCTGTTTCTTGTATCCTGACAAACTGCCGAACATACTTCCTGACTTCATGTGATGCCCATAAATCACCATCAACCGTTCGCTCATGTCAACAGCGTTGTTGTAATCTATAAACAGGGAGCCATTTGAATTTCTTGTCCTGTCAGGCAGGTGGTTGAGATAATAACTGTAGTTGGAGGCTCTCATGACAGGATAATCGATCACCGTACCCGGACTATACAACCAAGCTATCGCGTCATCGTTGATCTCCCTCAACTTTTCAAAGCTTATACCACTTGCTTGAGTGTATGTGTCGTTGTGGTTTTCCAACGAAATAGCCTCAATTCCCTGCGCTTGGGGCGCCCCGGGAATATCGGGTGAGGTTTCCCGGGGCGTCTGGGGTTGTTTTTGTTTCGATGTGGCAGTCTCTTTCACCAAGTCGCGCAAATTACCGTAAGCTTCCGCGCCTTCCTGATATATTTGCCGCGTGGTTAAGAGTTGTCCCCCTGCGTAAACCATAATACCGATTCCCAGTAGCAGCGCTATTATGGCAAAAACCGTTTTCTTCCTCATGTCACTCACATGACTTTCTACGTTTTCTTCCTATGATCAGGTACATTGCTGTCCCGATAACCAACAGGCTGCCAAGGATAAACAATGAGATCGAAAGAACGTTGTTGCTGTCGTCCCCGGTCTTGGGGCCAACTACACCTGGCTTTGGCGGGTCAATTAGCTTTGGCGGATCGGTCGGTTTGGGCTCTTCCGGCGGATCGGTCGGTTTGGGTTCTTCTGGCGGGTCGGTCGGTTTGGGTTCTTCCGGCGGGTCGGTCGGTTTGGGCGTTACTGTCCCTCCGCCTCCGCCTCCGCCCCCGCCTCCGCCCGTTCTATAGACGTTTGTGAAGGCAAGTTCCGTAACCGTTTTGTTCGTATTGTCCGTTATCGTCCGCGACAGCACTAACTGTCCGTCCACTAATGTGACTATGTCCGTGATTGTATACACTGTCGTGTCATATGTATAACCGCTCACGTTCGTGTTTAATTCATTTACTTTGTACGTATACGTTCCTGTTTTATCATAGCTCCACTTCCCGAACTTGCCTTGACCTTGCCCTGTTATATATATTGTCTTAGCTCCGTTGTCGCTCTCTGAAGGCATTGGCTGGGAATCGCCCTGTGAAACCAACCTGAACGCAAATGTGGTGCTATAGCCTGGGTTGCCGTTGATTATTTTTGTGACCGGGGGGTCTATCATCAAGTCAGGATTGGTAGACGTGATCCCATAGCCGTTCTCGAAAACAATCTCATCCGCTTTTGCGCTGTCGACGTTTGACACCGTGACGTATACGTCGAGCGACTCTTCTACATACACTTTTATAGTGTATACTTTCTTGTCGTATGTATATCCTGGTTTTTCCGTTCCAATTACCTGGAAGACCTCATAATCATAGTCGTCTTGTCGGCTGTAATTCAACGGGCCAATCGTCGTTGAGTTGTTGCCTGTGATTGAAAAGGAATAACCTGTCGCCGTACTGCCTGACGGCATTGGATTGCTTGGGGAAAGAGGCCTTAACCTGTAGTCGAAGGTTTCGTCCACAGTATTCGAAGAAGCAGAGTAGACTTGCCTGACTGTTAGATATAGCAAACCGTCAGCCGCCCTGGTCGCCATTGGTGTCACAGCGATTAGTACAATCATAAACACCATAATCGAACATACTGTTCTATTCATAATCTTCGATGCTCTGCTCATTTTTACTTCCCCTCCTTCTTCTATCATTTTTAGTTTTTCTATATTTGCGGCATATGCTAATACTTTTAATAGTTATTATTACAGTTAACATGATCAGTGCCAGCAATGTCCAGATAGAGATTTCGCTAACCTGACAGCTTTCATCTTTTTCTCTGTCGTCGCTTACACCTTCCACGTCCTCAGCCGTTTCTTCATGCGGTTTGTCGTTTAATCTTCCTACCAGGATATCGCGCCCGTTTGTCGAGTTATCTGAACAAGTACTAAGCAAAACAATCCGATCCGATACGCTGATTCCGATGTCCCTGGTATGGATCATTTTTTCAGACAGAACATCAAGATATCCTTGGCGCCCCTCGCCTTCCACGCCCGCCTTAAAAATCGATGAGTCGTAGGCGTCCGTGCGTAGGAAGGCGAAAAATTCGATCTCGTGGTCTTGCCGGTCAAAGTACAGGTTTCCGTATCTGTTGGCGTCAAACTTGCTCTTGTCGGCGAAGGTATCCAAGTCTCCAAACATGGTATTTCTAGCCATATGGTGTCCGTATAGGATGTTGTTAAAGTCACTGAAATCTTTGCTGTTGGTGTAATCCAGGAATATCGCCCCTGATAGGGAATACTGGCCCTCCGCGTTGGTGTTGATATATTTCATGTTGCTGTCGCCCTGGGTCACGGGGTAGTCGATATTCGTGTTGAAAACTGTGAGCCAAGCGATTACTTCAGGGTTGAGGGCCTGTAATTCCTCAAATGATTTTCCTTCATTCTCAGCTGTGGGTTTGTAGATCGCGTATTGCGATTTATCCGCAGCCTGGTGGAGTTCTTTGGAGTCCCACAGGGCATATCCGGCGTAGGCAGTAAGCAGTACGATGGATATCTGCACTATTATATTTACGATGATATTGCCAAGTTTGATAGTTTTTCTACCTATTAATTCGCGAACCTTCATGCCCTGTGGACCTCCTTTCTATATCTAACTGACTATCTGCCAGTCTTTAACATTGCGGTTAATATTACCGCTTATTACTAGTCTTCGACCCTCTTGCGTGATTTGACTGCGAGGAAACCGATGATTCCGAGCACCGCCATACCGATGAGCACTACGTACGGGATATCGTCAACCGCGAGACCTGTCGGTGGTTGGCCACCTACGGTGTTGATAAATTCCACTGTGTTAATGTTAATTCCGTTCATTGTGTAGTGCGGTCCCTTGTCAGCAGCATCATTGGGGAATCCCCACCAGTCACCAGATGACACGTTTGATGGCTTTTCAATTTTGGTACCCGCGTTTGGGCCGAACGAATGAGTATACTCGGTTCCAGTGCCAGCCACAATTTGTTCCTTAACTTCAACTTTCGCGCCGACTTCCAGATTGTAAACTAACAATCTCTCTCCATCCTTGAGTTTAACCGTCGTAGGAGTGTTCGAAGTAAGTGTAACGTAAGCTTCTGTGGGGAGATCTACGGATGTATATGTACTTTCATCAGCAATACGGACATATTCACCGGCTGCATTGACTTTGTAAGCTTTGTATGTTTGGTCGTTATTCCCAAGGGGGTCGGCGGCTACGGGAGTTTTGACAGTTACTTCAAAATTATATAGTTTTTCTGAATTTGGATTGCTACCACCGACTGTTTTCGTGATCGCTAAAGAGTTCTTGTCATGTGTTGGTGTCGTCGGTCCATTAGTCTTCCAGTATCTGTTGGTGAAAATTATTTCTGAATAGTTATCCCTTATTTCATCTGGCTCTCCAGGTTCAACATCCCCTGGTGTTGGGTCTAGTTTGCCATCGCCTTCCGATCCTGGATAGTATGCATCCTTGGTGCCTTCAACTAATTTCGCAAAGACATATCTTGCGAATAGGGTGCCGTTCGCGTCTTCTTCAACATAAATCCACAGTTCATAAGAAGCAGTTGAAAAATGCTTATGTTCTTCACGGTCAGTTTCTGGGTTTGGAGTAATTACGCTATTTACCTGATCTTCATATATCGTGTATCTATATATTCCAGCGCCTGCACCCCAGTCGTTCCCGTTTGGGTCTATATTCGCAAGAATATCATCTGTTTGTACTACTAGGTACTGGGTACCTTCATGCATAAATGTTTCGCCTTGATATAAGGTAAAGGTAACCGTTTCGGAGCCGTTTTTGCCTAGGACAGGCATGCCGGTTGTGTCTGTTCCTGTTTCACCTAAGCCAGCTGCTTCAATCTTAAAAATAAATTTTGCCGCCGGAACATCAGTGTTTGTGGGGATCATGTATACTTTGGTGATCGCCGCTTCTGCGGGGTCGCTCGCACTGTTACCTGTACCGATATCCGCTGATGTTGTCAGAACCATACTGAAGCACATTACTAGCGCTAACGCAACACTTGATACTACTTTAAATATGTGGTTTGTCTTTCTGGTCATTTTATGACCCTCCTTTAATAATATTTTATAGTTTTGTAATCGCCGTTTCCAACTCGCCTTTTTGGTTTGCTGGTCCTGACTTGTATATCCATGGAAGAATTGGTCTGGACATCTCAGTCCTTCATCACATGTCAATACTATTTTCATTCTTCGAACGTTTGCTTGCTTGCTTGCTTACTTGCTTGTTTGTTTGTTTACTTACTTACTTACTTGCTTGTTTACTTACTTGCTTGCTTGTTACGTATTTACTTGTTTACTTATTTACTTATTTACTTGTTTACTTGTTTGTTTGCTTGCTTGTTTGTTTTTCTGGGTTTTGTTTGTCGAAGATTGATTGTGTTCGTATTTTACCGCTAAGCTCTTATCGCCGCTACACCCTAAAGGGTAGAAATTCGCAAATTCCTGAATGTTATTTTTCACAGGCTATATTCATCCGGAATGTCGCTCCAAACGCGTATCTTCGCCTGTATTGTATGCGTTAAACAGCCTGCCATTGCGGCGTATATACCGAAATGGCAGGCTTTGTTCACTGTTAGCTTCAGGCTTTTCGCCTATCGCTTGCGGCCATGTATGTGTGTGGGTATTTGTATATATGCATGTGTATGCTAAATACTTCTCCTGCGTAGTATTGTCATCACTTTCCCTAAGGTTTTTTCGATCTCCACGCAACCGTACACCCTGCTGTCCGTAGCGTCTACCCTGAAATCTCCCAACACGAAGACATGGCCCTCTGGAACAATCAGCGGAAACTCCACACCATCCTGGTACCGCTCCGTTTTTTGATATATACCTGGTTCCTGTTGAAGTGCTCCGTTTACCATTAACCCATCTTCTGAGATGTCGACTTCATCGCCCGCTGTGGCGATAACTCTCCTGACCTGCTTATGCCCCTTATATTCCAACGCTACCGCGTCCTGGGGCAGGTAACCGTCTTTGATGTATCGGTAAAAGATTACCAGGTCCCCGTCTTTAATCGCTGGATCCATTGAAGGGTCTTGGTACCTTATGAATCCGAACAGGAACGTAGACAACAAGACGAAGGTCACTGTGATCAACAAGACTTTCATAAGCAGAAACAGCAGCTCTTTCCATAATGGCACCTTTTTTGAAACCTTATTGTGAACTCTTTTAGCGCCACGAGCTTTTACTGTTTCTTTTGTACGGACTTCCGCCGTTTCATTTTTCCAAACTACTGACGTTTCTTCTTCTGGTTCGACTACCCAGGCTTCTGACGTTTCTTCTCCTATTTTGTTGTCCCAGGTTACTGGCGTTTCTTCCCTTTTTTCGTCTACCCAGGTTTCCGGTGTTTCCTGTTCTGTTTCGTCTCCCCAGGCTTCCGATGCTTCTTCTCCTGTTTCGTGTTCCCAGGTTGCTGGCGTTTCTTCTCGTTCTCCCTCTCCCCAGGCTTTCGGCGTTTCCTCTTCTGTTTCGTCTCCCCAGGCTTCTGCTGTTTCTTCTCCTGTTTCGTGTTCCCAGAATTCCGCTTCTATTTTCCAGTCTTCTCGCGTTTCGTTTCCCGCCCATTTTCGTGTTTCGGTTACATCAACAGCGGGTTCATCCGGAATTGTAGTGGGTTCCGCCATAAAACCAACAAGATTGAATTCAGCAAAAAATTCCTGGTTGATTTGATGTATACTTTTAATCATAGTTACGCACCTTAATTCTTCATTACTTCTTCTATATCAGGGATGGATTCGTGAGCGTATAAAAATCATGATTTCGCTCCCCACATCTCCTTACCCCTAGCTACTAACCACTAGCCACTAACCACTAGCCACTGGGCTGCGCTCTTGAGGCGTGGACATAGTTTGTGGCGCTGGCGCAGCCCCTGCCCTCTCTTCCGTATCCGTCTCCGTCTCCGTCTTTGTTTTATTAACCCATTGAACAACGTTTAGCGTGACGAATGAACCGATGAACAATCCTAAAATGATCAACACGATATTGTTGTTCGTTTGCAAATAGGACATTATCCCGCCAATCACGGGAAGCGATAAAACCACTCTACCGACTACGTCCTCTTCCCGTACAATCTCCACATCCGTGTTGTTAACTCCTCTAGTCATGAATCCCCTATAGCCGCTGTTAAGGTAGTTTTCATAAATGTCTGTGATCTGGTGTGCTACGTGAGCGCTGTCCGCTCGCGTGAAGGTTATATTGTCCCCTACTACCAGATTGTATGGCTCTATCCGGCGTGCCACGATCAACGAATCTTTTGGTATCTCATCTTTCGTGCTGGAGGACGCCGCTGTGAATAATGAGTATCCAAAAATCTTTCTCGATGCTTCGTTACCAAAGGAAGTAGAAGTAAATACTGATATCAACGCCAACAGCAACACCAGAAGGAAGAATATGTCCATTATGCGTGCGAACACTCCGCGATTCCTTTTTGTTTTTCTCTCTTTTGGTGGTCTTGCCTTCCGTTTTCCGGATGATTCTATCTCCCTTACTTTGGGTGTTCTTACCCTTCGGAAGAAACGTCGCGACTGTTTATTATCATTTTGAGTCGCCACGTCATCCGAATGGAATACACTTTCCAGGGATTTACTCTCAACTTGCGGCTTCGAGCTCAGATCTTCGCTTTGTTGCTTATCACTGTAGGAATTGTTTAATAAACTTTCAGACATGAACTCCTTGTTCAAGTCTTCCAATGATTTTACAGCCATCAATAACACTCCTTCCAACTAACTCTGTTTTGCGCCTATCACATTGACGCGACCGTTTTCCTCTCCGGCGAATGATATAGTAATTTGTCCAGTTCCCCTAACGCTTGTTCCATTATTTTTTTCGTCTGTTCAATGTTTCTTTTTGCACGCATATCAATCATGGTCGCGTCAGCTTTCGCTTCATTTATGATCTTTTGCGCGGTTTCCTTTACCTGGACTACTTCAGCGTTAGCTCCATCAACAAGCTGCCGCGCTTCCGATTTAATTATCAGCGCTTCCGCGCGCGCGTCTTCGATGATTTTTTGAGCCAACATTTCTGTGCTTTCTTTAAAATCCCGCAAGAACAAATCCAGGCGGACCGCCTGCTCTCTTAAGGAATACATCGACCCCGTCGTGCTTTCCGCCAGTTCACTGTAGCGGGTAGTATTTCCTGGAAATTGGTACTTTTCGATAACATCTATGTCTTCGAGCAGTTCATGCATTGTGTAGTTTTTTAACGATCCTGTTGCGTCCATTGTGTATTTTTCCTCTGGACTGCTATAGTTTTCAAGCGCTCTTGGTATGATGTCCGAGTTCGCATCCGATCGCGCATGGTCTTTCCTTTTATGGGAATTCGCCATTAGATCCGCGTACTTATTGCTTATGTCCTGATATTCGCCGTATGTTTCCTGATATGCGTCGCTGAGTCTCTTGATGTAATTATCGACTTGGTCTTTGTTGTAACCATATATTTCAGTCTCAAAAGAAATACTTGTATTAGTCATTTTAATTCCGTCTCCTTCGTGAAATACGGCCCCGCCGCGTGTTGTTTCGTTAATCTTACCCAATAATATATGTTGCTGAATAAAGATTACGTTTGTATTCTAACAGTGATTATTTTTTGCTACTACACCCAAAAGGGTGAATATTCACTGCTTATTTCATTCCAACGTATATGTGTGTACTCTGTTTCGCGTGGCTTCCTATTGAACGCAAAAAAATAGCGGAAAAGTCACTTAGACTTCTCTACTATTTCCTACGTTAATTGCGCCCACAACCCAATAAATGGCGCCAGTTGTCATAAGATTGGTTGTAAGCAACAAACTGGCACAACACAACGGCTCAAGGAAACACCTCAAACCGTTGCGGTTGGTGGACCCGAAGGGGATCGAACCCTCGAACCTCACGGATGCGAACCGTGCGCTCTCCCAGCTGAGCTACGGGCCCCTATTCAGATATTGATGTTAACGTATTTCAATCATCGTCGTCGTCATCGTCGTCATCGTCGTCATCGTCAAAATCAAACTCAAGGTCTTCGCCACACGACGAACATCTTATGGAGTTCTGTTTTAAATCGGACTCCTGAAGTTTCATCTCCGTTCCGCAGGAAGGGCACTCAATTTCAAAGGGATAACCGTCGAGACCGCAAAATTTGCAGCCGGACTCGTCGTCATCGTCGAAACCATCATCGTCATCATCGTCGTCGTCATCATCATCGTCGTCATCATCGTCGTCATCGTCATCGTCATCGTCGAAGTCATCGTCGTCGTCAAAACCATCGTCGTCGTCAAAAAGAAATTCCTCAACGTCAGCCAGATCGTCAGAAACCGCGTCAAGTTCCTCACCAATATCCCGCGTGTTTTCCTTGAGCTCCTCTATTTCATCCGCCAAAGCGGAAAGGGTTTCAATAATGACCGATATCAACTTCTCCGCTTTTGATTCCTGATCAAGCCCCAAGCCCTCAGCCAGACCTTTCAAAAACGCGATTCTTTCCTTGATAGACATATCTTACCTCCATCAAATAATAATTATTATATTTACAAGTCATGCGTATTACCCCGAACAATTAGCCCTTAGCGCGTTCAAGGTATTCGCCTGTCCTTGTGTCTATGCGGATTTTTTCGCCTTCATCAATAAAAAGGGGTACCTTTACTTCAGCCCCGGTTTCTAACGTCGCCGGCTTCATGACGTTTGTCGCCGTATCGCCTTTAAAGCCAGGGTCAGTGGCGGTAACAGTCAAGTCGACGAAATTGGGCGGGTCGACATTGTAGACCTTGCCCTTATATGAGTATATCGTGCAATTCATATTCTCCTTGACAAACTTGAAATTCTCCCCAAGAAGGCTGTGGTCGATAGGTTCAAGCTCATATGTTTCGAGATCCATGAAGTAATAAAGATTCCCGTCATTATAGCTATATTCCATCTCGCGACGTTCGACAAAAGCATTTTCAAACTTGTCCGAAGGGCTAAAAGAAACCTCAACTACCGTACCTGTTATAACGTTCTTTATTTTTGTGCGGACGAACGCGGCGCCTTTGCCTGGCTTGACATGCTGGAACTCTACTACCTGCATGACTTTCCCATCCATCTCGAATGTAACGCCATTTCTAAAATCGCCTGCTGAAATCATTCAGTATTCCTCCTATTCTTACCTGCGAAGAGCATTCTATATCAATTTCAGTCACAACGCAAGAAAAATTATATAATAATTAGCTTCTTCGTCAAATTTGTAATATTTTCGCAACCGTCTTTCGTGATATATATGACATCTTCTATTCTAACGCCGTAACGACCGGGGAGATATATGCCAGGTTCGGCGGAGATTACCGCGCCTTCCGGCAATATATCTTTGGATATCTGGGATGCTTTCATTGTTTCATGTATCTCAAGACCTAACTCATGTCCAAAACCATGCCCAAAGTACTCCCCATACCCGGCTTTTTCGATAACTAAACGCGCCGCCAAGTCCACGTCGTACCCGGACACGCCGGCGCGAGCAGCCCTGATACCAGCCTCCTGCGCCTCAAGCACTGTGTCGTACACCCTGACCATTTCTTCATCCGGATCTCCGATACACAGCGTCCTTGTCGTGTCGCTGCACCAACCGTCCAGGCGCGCCCCAAAATCAATCGTCAGAAACCCTTTTCCGATTTTAACATCCCCCGGAACGCCGTGCGGCATACTTGATTTAGCGCCGGACACTATTATTGGGTTAAATGATATATCGTCGGCTCCGTTTCGCAAAAACCTATAGACCAGCTCGGCGGCAAGTTCCTTTTCAGTTATATCCATGTTTATCAGCGGTATAATTTCCTCAAATGATTTTTCCGCAATTCGCTGGACTTTTTTCAATTGTTCGAGGTCGTCAGGCGTCTTAACCGCGCGTAAACCTTCGATGACTTTTTGAACCGGGATGAGCTCAACTCCTAGCTTCTCAGTCCACTCAAGATACCCTGCATATGATACGCAGCTTTCTTCAAACCCGACAGAGGTTATCTCCCGCTCGTCCAACTTTGCTTTTATCAGTGCCGCGTATGGCTCAACATTTGTGACGAGCTGTACATGCGCGCCCGTAATTGCCATCCCGGCAGCTTCTATGTAGCGCGCGTCGGTAAAGAACCATGCGCTGTCGGCTGTTACAAGAAGCACTCCGTCGCTGGATTCGAACCCTGTTGCGTACAGTCTGTTCGCCTGATTAGTAAGTATAATCGCACCGAATCCCTTCCCGGATAAAGCATCCTTTATTTTTTCAATATTGTTCAAATCATTCAACCCCTTAAACTAAGCATTATCTAAACATTTTGTTCCCGCACATCGCCCTGAAAGGCATCTCCAACGCGTATCTAATAACAAGGAGTGGATTTGTGAAACGTCTCGGCCGCACAATTATCGATATAATGCCGGCGCGGTTAGCGGCGAGCGCGTCCGCGAAAATCTGATCTCCTACAAGCGCTGATTCGTCTTGTTTGAACCCGAATTCCTCAATAGTCCGCAACACGACCTTTGGTGAAGGCTTGGAAGCGCCTGCGGCATAGCCGACACTGAGCGCTTTTGCGAATGTTTCAACCCTTTTGTTACGAGCGTTGTTTGAAACAATAAACAGCCTAACTCCACATCCGACGACTCGCTCCGACCATAACGCGATGCTTTTTGCGAGCGACTGCTCGCTGTACGCGGCAATTGTGTTGTCCAAGTCGAGCATCAGTAATTTTACGCCTATTTCTCCCAGAAACTCCGGGGAGATATCCGTGAGATTGCGAAACAGATACAGCGGAACCGGGGAAAAGCTCATGGCATTGCCTGTCTTTCAACCGTTTTCACATTTTTTTCGATTTTCATGCGGGGCGCCATGATCTCATGACCACAGCCGAGACACACGAGTTTGAAATCCGCCCCCACCCTCAACGTCCGCCATTTGACAGACCCACAAGGATGTTTTTTCTTAAGTGTGACGATATCTCCGACCTGAATGTCCATATTGCGGCGGCTTTCTAAGAAGCTCAATACAGTGTTAGTCGTATAGTGGATACATTTCGCACAGCTTATTAACTTCAGCGCGGATGTAGTCGGCATTTGACTCGTAAGCCGACGCGGTCAGATAAATCAGTTCGGCAACCTTTTTCATATCGTTTTCGCGAAAGCCGCGGGTGGTGACTGCCGGTGTCCCAAGACGTATGCCGCTCGTAACAGACGCGACCTGCGGGTCGTTTGGTATCTTATTTTTGTTCACGGTTATATGAACCAGGTCGAGAAGCCGTTCCATATCCCGACCGGTAGTTCCAAATTTCCGCAGGTCGACAAGCATCATGTGGTTGTCTGTCCCACCGGAAACGAGGTCAAAACCGTACTGTACGAGACTGTCCGCTAAAGCTACCGCGTTCTTGCGGATTTGTCGCTGATACTCTTTAAATTCCGGTCTCAACGCTTCGCCAAACGCGACTGCTTTCGCTGCTATAATGTGCATTAACGGGCCTCCCTGGGCACCGGGGAAGACTGCTGAGTTTATTTTTTTCGCCAAGCTTTCGTCGTTTGTCATGATAAAGCCGGCTCGAGGTCCGCGCATTGTCTTGTGCGTTGTGCTTGTAACAATATCCGCGTACGGCATGGGACTTGGGTGCTCTCCCGCAGCGACAAGGCCGCATATGTGCGCCAGATCGACCATTAAATATGCACCGACCTCATGAGCTATTTCTGAAAACTTCTTGAAGTCTATTACCCTCGGATACGCTGAGGCGCCGGCGACAATCATCTTGGGCTTGCTTTCCTTAGCGAGTTTTAGAACCTCGTCGTAGTCGATGAGGTTTGTATCGGGAGTCACGCCGTATGACACAATATTATAGTATTTCCCGGAGAAGTTCGCCGTGCTGCCGTGCGTTAGATGCCCGCCGTGGTCAAGTTTCATAGCCAAAACGGTGTCGCCCGGTTGGCACAGCACCATATAGGCTACATAGTTTGCCGACGCACCGGAATGGGGTTGGACATTGACAAATTCCGCTCCGAACAGTTCCTTAGCCCGCGTAATTGCTATTTCCTCGACGACATCGACCTCCTCGCAACCGCCGTAGTAGCGTCGCCCCGGATAACCCTCGGCGTATTTATTCGTCAATATCGTGCCTGCTGTCATCAATACCGTTTCACTTACGAAGTTTTCAGACGCTATTAACTCGATATTTCTGCGTTGACGGGCAAATTCCCGTTCAATGACCTTGCCTACTGCCGGATCATTTTTTGATATCAGCGCCATCATTTCTCTAATCACTGACGTTCCTCCAAATATATTTAAATGTGTGTGACCTTCAAGAGGGTATTATATAAAAATTTACAACCCATTTCAACAGATAATTTTCGAAATATTTAATAATACAAGAAAATACAAGAAAATGTGCTGTAGCATTCATAAACAATCGGTTGCGGACGCGGTTAGCCGCGTGATATATTATAAATAATCAATTTTACGAGGCGAAATTATGTTAACAAACGATGAAATAAACGAATTGATCCAATTGCTAAAAGAATGCTACCCTGATCCGGTTTGCGCGCTTATCTATAAAAAGGACTACGAATTGCTGTTTGCCACGCGCCTAGCTGCGCAGTGTTCTGACGCGCGCGTGAATATGGTCACTCCAGTACTTTTCGCGCGGTACCCGACCCTTGAAGCGCTTGCAGGCGCCGATTTGGGGCAACTGGAGAATATCATCCATTCCTGCGGCTTTTATAGGACGAAGGCTCGCGACATCGTGGCCGCTTCAGCGTTGATTATTGCCGAGTTTGGCGGACAAGTACCGGATACTATGGAAAATCTGCTAAAGTTGCCCGGTGTTGGGCGCAAAACAGCAAATCTCATATTGGGAGATATTTACGGTAAGCCCGCCATCGTGGTAGATACGCATTGCATCAGGCTTTCCAACAGGATCGGGCTGGTTAAGACAACGGATCCTGTTAAGATCGAAAAAGCTCTTCGCAAAGTGTTGCCGCCAGAGTGCTCCTCTGATTTTTGCCATCGCCTTGTCCTGCACGGACGCGCCGTCTGCACCGCAAGAAATCCGAACTGCGGCGGATGCCGTGTTTCCGGCATTTGCCAACACTATTCACTTGTAGCCAATAGTTGAGGATTTGTTGCTAAAACTTGTGTAATTAGTAGAAACTATTGTACTATTTCCTACGATGTGCTATAACTATAATCGCTGTTGAAAAGATTTGCGGAATTATAGTGCTCGGATTTGCGCGCGCCAGAAGGCGAGCTAGCCGGGGCACGATCCGCGAGGGTGGTGCGGAGACAATGTTGTTTGAACGGAATATAACGCCAAGCTGCGCGTACTGTCATTTTGGGACCGACATGGGATACGGCGTAGTCGCGTGTGTAAGACGCGGTATTATGGCCGGCTACGGTTCATGCAGGACATTTCGTTATGAACCGACGAAGCGCGTCCCTGAGGTTACACCTGACCTTAATCTGGCAGGGTTATCGGAAGAAGACTTCTCGCTTTAGCAGCCAGGGTGTATTCGCGTCTCTTCATCAAACAGCCGATAAATAATCTTTAGCTATGTTATTTGCGCTTTTTGATTTTCCAAGTTGGTACGCCATTCATGAACTCAAGTATGGCGTATGTTTTTTCGCCCATACCGATGCTACCTGGGTTTATGACGATTAAACCCTCATAATTCGCACAATATTGTATATGCGTATGCCCGAAAAGCAATATATCAGCTCCTCGACTGGAAGCGGCGCCTATTACGCGCGAGTATCCAAATTTAACGCCATATATATGGCCGTGGGTCATAAAGAATCTTTTTCCGCCAAAAGTAAATTCGTCTACATCGAGATTCTCCGACGATCGGTCACAGTTCCCCCTTACGGAACGAAGCGGGATTTCCGGGTACTCACACTCTATCGGGGCACAATCCCTGTCGTGGTCGCCTAGGTGTAATATCAGCTCTGGTGACTCGATCGCAACGGTTTCCAACATCGTTTCTATATTATTGTGGGAATCGGACATTATTAATATTTTCACTTTATCCTCAATTTCTCAAGTATCCAAAACATTAGCCCCGTCGGGAAGTATAAACGCCGCCGGGTCCGCTTCGCCAATGAGGCATTCGTCTGAGGACATACTGTAAATCAATTCCCCCGCCTCGTCACGCTCTTCAGCGCCAACGACAAGACCTAGATCAAGCGAAATATAAATAGTTCCAACATTATTGAGAAGTGGTGAACGATAAACCGCGTATACGCAGTACTCTCCATTGTAATCAATATAACCCGCGTCGATTATATCGCTTTTGTCAAGTTTGAGTAAGTCTTCATAAGTGACAAGCATCTGCCATTCATCAGCGGTTCTGTATCCATCGCCGGACGATTCCAAATTCCCGATATATGGCCTGTTCTCGCCTTTGTACCAGATATATAACGTATCCGGAGTGATGATAATCCGTTTTTCAGCGCCAACGGATGGCAGTGTTGTTAGAGAAACAAATCTCTCCATCACCGATACGCTTACACTATACTCAGCCCTTCCGCCATCCCAATAGCACGCGATTTTCACATCGCGGCTGTAAACACGAGGGCGCGACAAAGCTGAAACGACTGCCTGTATCGTCTCCTTTGTAACCTCGACCCGGTCAAGGTCGTCAGATTCTATTGTTATGGGTGTTGTAACAGGCGCCTGACGTTCTGGAAGCGCGATCGCTTCGCTCTCACTGCCAAGGTACAGGTTTAGCAGCATAATGCCTGCGAACACGATAATAATCAGCAAGCCAAAGAGCGTTACACCCAGCATCCTTTTCGTACTCATTTTTTATTTCCTTTACCCTTGAAAGCGAAAAATATGACGGTTGCCGCAATGAGTATGGCGAGAACGAGGATGAGCGCCCTGATCTCGTCGCTCGTAGTCAAGACTACCGCCACAAGTCCTAAAAGGCCGCTAATAGCGTACAAGATAGCGACCGCCTGCTTCTGGGTCAGGCCCATATCCAGCAAACGGTGGTGAAAGTGACCGCGATCCGGAGACATGGGGTTCTTGCCCTTGAGGAGGCGACGCATAAACGCGAACGCTGTATCGACAAGCGGTAAAGCCAATATGAGGAAGGGCGCGGCGAACGATACAACAGCATAGAATTTAAACAACCCCATGATGGAAACTGTAGCCAACACATAACCAAGCAGCAGCGCGCCGGTATCGCCCATAAATATCTTCGCGGGATTAAAATTATACGGCATAAAACCGAGACACGCGCCCGCAAGCGCCGCCATAACTATCGCAATGTTTACGTCCGATACCATCAATGAGATAACAAGCACGACAATCGAGCTGATAGTCGATACGCCGACAGCCAGTCCGTCGAGCCCATCGATAAGGTTGAATGAATTCGTTATGGCTACGATCCAAATAATAGTCACCGGGATTGACAAATAGCCTAAAAATAGATAGTCCGACGAACTGAACACAAAAGGATTCGAGAATATTTCAATCACTATGCCATGAAACACGGCAATGAAAGCCGCGACTATCTGCATAACCAACTTAATATACGCGCTCAGCGGCTTGATATCGTCAATGACGCCTGTGATTACAACAATGACGGCGCCAATCAATACTCCGCGTATTTCTTTCGTAACATCTGCAAACAACAATACGCTCAATAAAAAAGCAATGAATATCGCCAAGCCGCCGAGCCTGGGGATCGGATTTTTATGCACCCTGCGCGCGTCATTCGGGACGTCGATAGCGCCCACGCGATTTGCGAACCACTTTACCCCTGGGGTCGCGGCAAGGCTGGAGAGCAGCGCTACTGCTACAGAAACTGCTATTCTTAGGTACATCGGCATGTTGGCGGACACCCCTTATCGTTCGATGAATCCAATTTTTTTGTAGACTTTTCTCAACGTCTTGTTTGCGGTACGTGAAGCCTTATCCGCACCTTGATCATATACGCTCCTCAGATATGACTTATCGGCCAGAAGTCTCAGGGTCTCCTCGCGGATAGGACGGAGCGTCTCGACGACGGCTTCACCAACTTTAGCCTTAAACACACCATACCCTTGCCCCTCGAATTCACATTCGATCTCGTCCAGGCTTTTTCCCGTACACGCTGAATATATCTGTATGAGATTCGAAATCCCCGGCTTATTAGCGAGATCATAACGTATACTCGATTCGCTGTCGGTTACCGCTCGCTTGAAAGCTCGCATGATATCTTCAGGTTTATCAAGCAGCAGGACGCAGCCGCCATCTGCGATTTCCGATTTGGACATTTTGTTGGTCGGCGCCTGAAGGTCCATAATCCTCGCGCCAACTTTGGGTATATACGGTTCTGGTAAATTAAAGACATCGCCATATATTCCGTTAAATCGGACGGCTATATCACGCGTGAGTTCGATGTGTTGCTTCTGGTCGCTGCCAACAGGAACCAGATCCGCCTGATATAATAGTATATCCGCCGCCATCAGGGCAGGATATGTAAAAAGTCCCGCGTTGATGTTATCGGCATTTTTAGCGGCTTTGTCCTTAAACTGCGTCATTCGGGATAACTCGCCAAACATTGTGTAGCAACTGAGAACCCAACTAAGTTCAGCGTGCGCGGGAACGTGGCTTTGGATAAACAAGGTGTTTTTATCAGGATCGATTCCACAAGCGATGTATTGAGCGAGTTGCGTGAGCGCCGTGTTGCGCAACTGAGCCGGATTTTGTCGGGACGTAATAGCGTGCATGTCGACAATAGTATAGTAGCAGTCGTAAATTTCCGACATAGCCGCCCAGTTTACCAGCGCCCCGAGATAGGAGCCAAGTGTCAGCGCGCCGCTTGGCTGGATACCTGAAAGTATAGTTTTTTTATCGTCCATATGTAACCCTCTGTTCATAAAAGATCAGCTAATGGTGAGCTAGCGATGAGCTAATGATGAGTTGTTAATTTGTTGTCAAACCATATTCCGCCGCCAGTTTTTTAAACCCCGGCAACGCACCTTCAACTGTTTTTTTCGCGACGCAATACGCTAGCCTTACAAATCCCGGGCAGGCAAACGAGGCGCCAGGCACAATCAGAATATTATACTTTTTGGCGGCGGCGGCAAATTCTTTGTCTTCGCAAGGTGTTTTGAGCCACATATAAAACGCGCCTTGGGGGAAAACAGGTTCGAAACCAAAGTCTACCAAGCCATTGTACAATATTTTTCTGTTCGCGTCATACGCGCCAATATCTGTTTTCTCCTCAAGGCATCGAGCGACTACTCTTTGCATCAGAGACGGCGCGTTAACAAACCCAAGAATACGTGTAGCGATGCCAGCCGAGTCGAAAACTAGTTGATAGTCGTCTATCTCGCTTGGGATAGCGATATATCCGATGCGCTCGCCAGGTAGCGAGAGCGATTTCGACCACGAATAGCATATTATCGTGTTTTTGTAGTATTTTGTCAGAAATGGTACTTCAGCCCCGTCATACGCGAGCTCGCGGTACGGTTCATCGGATATAATATATATCGATGTTCCTAATTCCCGTTCTTTGTCCGCTAAAACTACCGCCAGTTGCTTGATAGTCTCATCAGAGTATATCACTCCTGTCGGATTATTTGGCGAGTTGATAATTATGGCCTTTGTTTTTGGAGTAACAGCGGCGCGTAAGGTTTCTGGATCAGGCTGGAAGTTGGTTATATCTGATGGCGCGACTACGAGCTTGCCGTCAAAATTGCTCACGTAGTTACCATACTCGACGAAATATGGCGATATCGCTATGACTTCGTCGCCGGGGTTTAGTAATGTCTTAAGAACGACGTTGAGACCGCCTGCCGCCCCAACTGTCATTATGATATTATTCTCGTCAAACGACGTCGCGTATTTTGAGTTAAGCGAGTTCGCGATCGCCTGCCTGACGTCAGGATATCCGATATTGCTCATATAGCCATGGAGTCCCACCGGGTCACTTTCCGCCGCTATGTCGATTATTGCCTCTCTGACCGCCTCGGGTGCTGGGAAATTTGGATTGCCAAGACTGAAGTCATATACGTTTTCGCGACCGTGTATAGAAGCCAGTCTGTTGCCTTCTTCGAACATCGCGCGAATTACGCTGTTGTTCTTTGCGAGTGTTTTCATTTTTTCAGATATCATATTGTTCACCATCCATTAAAAATCTTTCTAATCCCATCAAATATACTGCCCAAGTTATACAATCTAGTCCTAACAAATATACTGCCTAGTCCCATCAAATGTGTATCATACACGGTTTTTGTCCAAATGTCTACTTCCTTTTCTTATTACGTTATGCTTGATAATGTTAATTCGTATGTTATAATGGCGTTTGTGAAGCGTTTTAGAGCTCCGTGTTATACATTACCGATAAACGGAATAACAACGCCGTAAGTGGCGGTATGAGGATTATATATCAATGATAGACAGAGATAAGGTTATGTCCGCTGTTAGAATGTTCCTTGAAGGTATTGGCGACAACCCAGAGCGCGACGGGCTGCTCGAAACTCCGGATAGGGTCGCGCGTATGTGCGAGGACATGTACGGCGGAATCAAAGAAGATCCGGAAGAGCACCTTCACAAGCAATTCCAGGCCCCGGGCAGCGAACTGGTCATTGAAAAAAATATCGTTTTCCATTCTATTTGCGAACACCATCTATTGCCATTTTTTGGTAAAGTCCACATTGCGTACATCCCCGGTGCTAAAGTAGTCGGACTCAGTAAGTTGTCACGTACTGTCGAGACATTTGCGCGTAGGCTGCAAATACAAGAACAGATGACAATCCAGATCGCGGATGCGATCGAGCGCCACTTGGAGCCAAAGGGCGTTATCGTTTTGATAGAGGCGGAACACACCTGTATGACGATGAGAGGCATCAAGAAACAGGGGGTTATGGCGACTACCATGGCAACCAGAGGGCTTTTCAGGGATAACTTTGAGAGGCAAAGGTTATTTTTGGACGCGGTCAAAAGCAGTTGATGCCTGACAGCATTGGATGAAACCGGGGAGTTGAGAGATGTTCATCGGCGACCGTGAGTTCGACACTGAGAATAATTGTTACATCGTAGGTATACTCAATGTGGCACCGGATTCTTTTTTTGACGGCGGAAAGTGGAACTCGTTCGACGGCGCTATGTATCATGCGGAAAACATGATAAAGGGTGGCGTCGATATTATTGATGTTGGTGGAGAGTCGACAAGGCCTGGATACACGCCTATAACGGCGCATGAGGAAACGGACAGAGCCGTACCGATTGTGGAGGGATTGCGCCGCCGGTTCGACGCGCCAGTTTCTATTGATACATACAAAAGCGAGGTCGCGGCGGAAGCGATCCGTGCCGGCGCCAGTCTCGTCAATGACATATGGGGCCTCAAACGCGACTCAAATATGGCGCGCGCTATATCCGAGGCTAGAGTGGCTTGTTGTCTTTCGCATAACAGGGAAAATACTGATTATGCTGATTTTATGCGCGATATGCTGGCTGATTTGCGACAGTCGGCAGAAATCGCCAGCAAAGCTGGTATCGAAAATGATAAGATAATCCTTGACCCCGGCATAGGCTTCGCAAAGCCATACAGGATGAATCTTGAGGCTATTAACAAGCTCGATATGGTGGGAGAACTTGGCTATCCAGTATTGCTTGGCGTGTCTCGCAAGAGCTTTATAGGGTTGATGCTCGGCTTACCGGTGACGGAACGTTTGGAAGGATCTTTGGCAGCTGCAGTAATAGGGGTTGCGCGCGGTTGTTCATTCGTACGCACGCACGATGTAAGGGAAACAAAACGAGCGGTATCAATGGCAAAATCGATTATAAGAGGTTACTAAAAATGGATAAAATCAATATTAAAAACCTGGAGATTTTCGCGAGGCACGGGGTTTTGCCAGAGGAAAACACTATTAATCAAAAGTTCCTTATATCAGCCTCGCTATATATGGACCTTAGTGAAGCAGGCAGGTTCGACGACCTCGGAAAAACGCTCGATTATGCTAAAATTTGTGGCGACATCAAGAAGTTTATCGAAAATAGCTCATTTTGCCTTATTGAAACCGCTGCGGAAAAACTTGCAGCGATATTATTAAATGAAAATCCGCCGCTACGAAGAATTTGGTTGGAAGTCAAGAAGCCCTGGGCACCGATCACAATTCCCGTCGAGACGGTGTCGGTCGAGATAGAGCGCTCAAAGCACACCGTCTATATAGCGCTTGGGTCGAACATTGGCGATAGGAAGGCGCATCTGGACTATGCTGTCAGCGAACTTGGTAAAGCTGAAGGTTGCCGCGTTGTCAACGTGTCGAGTTATATTTCCACAAAACCGTACGGATACGCTGAGCAGGACGATTTTCTCAATGGCTGTCTGGAACTGGAAACACTACTGACGCCAATTGAGCTGCTAAAACTACTTCTTAGCATCGAAGAAAAATCCGGGAGGGTTCGTGATATCCGTTGGGGCCCCCGAACGCTCGACCTCGATATAGTTTTCTATGACGATATAGTTATATCGGGCGATACGCTCAGAATACCTCACGCGCAAGCGCATATGAGACATTTTGTACTTACTCCGCTTAGCGAAATAGCGCCATACTTTCTCCATCCTGTTTTACGCAAGACAGTAGCTGAACTGCTTGATGAATTGGAAGCAAAGTAACAACCTGAAGGTGGGGATATAAGAATGGAAATTGCGGAAACGCTTGAATACATTCATAGCGTCAAATGGCAGGGTAGAAAGCCAGGACTTGAGCGTACGCGCGAACTCCTCAAGGTTCTAGGAAATCCCGAAAAATCGCTGAAATTCGTCCACATCGCCGGTACGAACGGAAAGGGTTCCACAGCCGCTTGCATTGCATCCGTACTCCAAAAATCGGGATACCGGACAGGTCTCTACACGTCTCCGTATATCCGGCGATTCAACGAGCGAATACGCGTAAACGGTGAAGATATACCAGATAACGAACTTATGCGCCTGACAGAGGAAATACGCCCGTACGCTGACGTGATGGAAGACTCCCCTACTGAATTTGAGCTGATAACAGCGCTGGCTATGAAGCATTTCCTTAACTC
Organism: Oscillospiraceae bacterium; assembly: GCA_009776445.1. Taxonomy (GTDB): domain Bacteria; phylum Bacillota; class Clostridia; order Oscillospirales; family Oscillospiraceae; genus WRMH01. Next base: position 21,648 of record WRNV01000035.1, read on the forward strand.
AAGATGCGATATCGTCGTGCTGGAAGTTGGTATGGGCGGCGAGCTTGATTCGACTAATGTCATAGAAAAACCGGAAGTGGCGGTTATCACTTCAATTGGTTATGACCATGTAAGAGAACTTGGGCCTACAATAAGTGATATCGCCTTAGCTAAAGCTGGAATAATTAAGAGCGGGGGCGACGTGGTTATTTATGGGGGAAATACTGAAGTGGAGGACGTGTTCAATCGTGTATCGGCGGAGCGCGGCGTAAGGCTGCTACGCGCAAATTTCTCGCGCGTATCGGAAGTGGAATTCTCGCTTGAAAGCATCAGATTCAAATTTGCCCCGTATGGTGAGATTGTTTTGCCGCTTGTGGGATCGTACCAGGTCTACAACGCCGCTGTTGCGATAACAGCGCTTGAGCTTTTACGGAGTAAAGGCTTCAAGATTAGCGCTGGTGATATTTTCAGTGGGCTTGCCTCTGTCAAATGGCCCGGCAGGTTTGAGATACTGGGGCGAGACCCAGTGTTCGTACTCGACGGGGCGCACAACCCACAGGGGGCGGAAGCAGCGGCAAACAGCTTGCGCCGCCATTTCGCGGGGCAAAAGATAGTATTCGTCGTAGGAGTAATGGCCGATAAAGACGTAAACGCGATGATGAACGCCATCGCGCCTCTGGCTGATTCTTTTATCGCGGTCCGTCCAAACCATCAGCGGGCTTTGGACGCTAAGACGCTTTGCGGGATACTATCGCGTTATGGAGTCCCTACTAAAGGATACAGCTCCATCTGGGACGGCGTCGCCGCCGCTCTCCGCAAGGCCGATTCAGGAACCGGGGCAATAAAATGTGGCATTGTCTGCGCTCTTGGCTCGTTGTATTTTTCAGAAGATATTCGCGCCGCTTATATGGCTTTATCAGTTTAGTTTTAATTTCTCGTACATGTCCGGACGGCGATCACGCGTTCTTTCAAGCGACTGGATGCGCCGCCACTTTTTTATATTCTCATGGTGCCCCGAGAGTAGTATTTCAGGCACATGGCGACCGTTCCAGACTTCCGGACGGGTATATTGCGGATATTCCAGCGCTCCGTCCCAATGGCTTTCGTCAATGAAGCATTCCTCGTCGGGCAAGACGCCGGGGACGAGACGGCATACCGCGTCAGCGACTGCCATTGCTGGTATCTCCCCGCCAGTCAGGACAAAATCACCAATCGACAGTTCCTCGTCCACACATTCTTCAATGAAACGCTCATCGACGCCTTCATAACGACCGCAGACAATTATGAGCCTGTCGTACTCGCCTTGGAGGCGCTTGGCGTCAGCTTGGGTGAAAACATGACCGCACGGGGACATGAATATCGTATGGATTTGCCGGCCTGCATCAGCACATATGTGTTGCCAGCACTTATAGAGAGGCTGGGCGAGCATTACGCACCCGCGGCCCCCACCATAAGGGTAATCGTCCACCTGCTTCTGCTTGTTTTCGCTATAATCGCGTATCTGATGGCACTCAACGCGAATATACCCGCGCTCCTGGCCTCGCCCCAAAACACTTTCGCATAGCATATCTCCGACAATATCGGGAAACAAAGTCATAATATCGATTCTCATCTCATAGCCCTTCGATAACACGTATCTTGATATAGCCTGATTCAATATTGACTTCTCTTACGAAATCAGGCACAGCTGGAATAAGCATCTCTCTCTCGCCCACAATGACATACACATCATTAGCTGGAAGTGTAAGCACATCGGAAACGATACCAAGCTCCTCGCCGGTGTCCACGTCCAGAGCGCGTAGTCCTGCTATGTCTGCTACAAAGTGACGCCCTTCCCCAAGCTGAACATCTCCCCTGTCAATATACACTGTTTTATTTTTGAGCCGTATCGCTCCCTCAAAGTCTGAAACGCCGCCAAGGGCTGCGATTACGCAACCCTTATGAACTCTTGCGGACAGCAATTCAACTGGTCTGCCATCAATGTAAAGGCGTTTAAACCCTGCTACGAAATTCGGAGAATCCGCCCACGGCTGTATTTTGACCTCACCGTTTACCCCATGTGTGTTGACGATTTTCCCGGCTTCAAGAAATCTGTTTATCATACCCGGAAATCAGTCGACTATGTCGACGCTGATACGTTTTCCTTGCCGCTGGGCGACCGAACGCATAAGAGCGCGGATTTCTTTCGCTATACGCCCCTGCCGACCTATGACTTTACCCATATCGTCCGGATTCACGCGCAACTCAAACACCGTCTCAGACTCGTTTTCGATCTCCGTGACTGATACGTCGTCGGGATTGTCCACCAGATTTTGCGCAATATAGCTCAGTAATTCTTTCATGGATATTGCCCCCTCATATCGCGCCGGCTTTTTTAAGCATAGCCTTGACAGTAGCGGTTGGTTGAGCGCCGTTTTTGATCCAGTATTGCGCGCGTTCCGCGTTTACTTTTATTTCCGACGGGGACATGAGAGGGTTGTAGGTTCCAATCTCCTCGATGCACCTGCCATCGCGCGGTGATACCGAGTCCGCTACGACAATCCTATAGAAGGGGTTCTTTTTCGCGCCCATCCTGCGCAATCTGATTTTTACCATTTCTTTGTTCCTCCATTAATATTCAAATTCAAAACTTGCCAAAACGCCCACGTCCTCCAAAAATTGCGGGCAATCTCCCTTTGGACATCTGTTTTGTCATTGCCTGCATCGTTTCGAATTGCTTGAGAAGTCTGTTAATGTCTACCACAGCAGTCCCGCTTCCAACTGCTATGCGTTTTTTGCGGCTACTGTTGAGGATCGACGGATTGTCGCGCTCGCGCGGCGTCATTGACAGAATTATGGCTTCTGTTTTGCTCAACATCGAATTGTCGATAGTTGCGCCAGCGAGTGCTTTCGCGTTGATACCCGGGATCATCCCGGCAATGTCGGGCAAGCCCCCCATAGACTTGAGCTGGCCTAGTTGCTCATAGTAGTCAGTCAGGGTGAACTTGTTTTTCATCAGTTTTTCAGCCAGTTCCTGCGTCTTTTTCTCATCAAAAGCCTGTTCGGCCTTCTCTATGAGCGTCAGTACATCGCCCATGCCAAGTATGCGCGAAGCCATGCGATCAGGATGGAACGGCTCGATCTGGTCAAGTTTTTCGCCGATGCCGGCATATTTGATCGGTTTGCCGGTGACTGCCCTTACGGACAGAGCCGCTCCGCCTCGGGCGTCGCCATCGAGTTTTGTCAATATCACTCCGTCGATGTCAATCGCCTCATGAAACGAGGATGCTGCGTTTACGGCGTCCTGGCCTGCCATCGCGTCGACGACGAGTAGTGTCTCTGTCGGCGAGACCGCTTTTTTTATGGCTTTGAGTTCACCTATTAGCTGATCATCAATATGGAGACGACCGGCGGTGTCAAGAATTACAAGGTCGTTGCCGCGCTTGTTGGCATAATCAATGGCGGACTTCGCGATTTTGACAGGGTTCTCCGTACCCATTTCAAATACTGGGATGTCAAGTTGTTTTCCGACTGTCTGGAGCTGGAGTATCGCGGCTGGGCGATATATGTCGCAGGCGACAAGTAGCGGGCGTTTGCTATGGTGTTTACGCATATACGCCGCGAGCTTTGCGGCGTTTGTCGTCTTGCCGGAACCTTGGAGGCCGATAAGCATTATGACGGTGGGCGGTTTTGGAGATATGGCAATCTTGACGTTAGATCCGCCCATCAGCGCGCATAGTTCTTCGTTTACAATTTTAATAACCATTTGCGCAGGTGTGAGGCTTTCAAGCACGTTTTCCCCAACGGATCTTTCGCTGACTGCTTTTACAAAATCGCGCGCGACTTTATAGCCGACGTCCGCCTCAAGCAAGGCAAGTCGCACCTCGCGCATCGCTTCCTTGATGTCAGCTTCTTTCAAGCGTCCTTTGCCGCGCAGTTTCTTAAACGCGGCGTTGAGCTTTTCGGTTAAGCTTTCAAATGCCATTTACTATAAATCCTCATGCGGCAACTCATTGAATAATGAACTATCCTTCCAGACCTTCCATGATACGTAGAAGTTTAAGCGCTAGGTTGGCGGATTCCACGTTGTTTTTGGATAACAGGAGTAATTCCCAGGCTATCGCTTCCGCGCGGCAAAGTTCTTTTCGTGTTTCCTGCCACCTTTTTACGACGCCGGTTTTTTGTTCCATCTCAAGGAGAGAATTCTCAGCTCTGGAAATGACGTCATGTACGCCTTGGCGCGTTATGCCCGTTTTTACGGCAATTTCTGAAAGCGAAAGATCCTCATTGTAATACAGGTCGTAGTATTCGCGTTGCCTGTCGGTTAGTAAATCGCCGAAAAAGTCGAACAGCATCGTCATAAGTAGAGTGTCGTTGCTCATCTGTGATCTCCTGCCGTAAAGCAATATTACTTGACACACCGAAATGATACCTTACATTCACAAATATGTCAAGGGTTTTTTGGATACCCACTAACTAAACTCTGAACCACATGTGATATTGTCTCACTAAACCGCACGAGAATTTGTCTCACTTTGGAAACTGCGGTATAATAATCCCATCCTGATGAAAGAGGTGGGGAC
>WRNV01000036.1 GCA_009776445.1 Oscillospiraceae bacterium
GACGAACGCTGTACGCAGTCGAAGCGAAGTCGATACCCCCTTATCGCTTAGTTGTCTGAAGTGGGTTTGGGTCAGTTGGCGTCAAGTGCATACCCAGGCAAGTTCATTCATTTTAACCCCGCCTTTCTCCTGCGTTCTTTAACGCTTTAAAGGGGTATTGTGCCAAAATGACACAATTTATAGATTCACATAACTGTAACGGGTTTTGTTGAATAATTTAACGTTTAACGCGCTCACGCAAAAGAGCCGTCCACGTGTTCATGATATTGCGTCTATGAGCGCGTCCATTTGCCATTTTTCGCCGATTGTGATCCTGATGTAGTCCGAGATGCGCGGCTTGTCCCAATGCCTTACCAGTATGCCCTTTTCTTTCAGTCCGACGTACAACTCGCGGCCGCCGATTTTTGGGTGTTTGGCGAAAATAAAATTCGCTTTTGATTCCGTCATTGAAAATCCAAGCTCGCGTAGCCTTTCCTCTGTATACGTGCGCGTTTTGATTATCTCATGCCGCTTCTCAACATAATATGGCTCTTCATCGAGCGCCACTTCCCCCATGACCTGAGTCAACCTGTTGACATTGTACGGGTTAAAGGAGTACTTCATCTTGTTTAGATCCTCGATGAGCGGCGCGGGCGCGATTGCGAACGACATCCTCGCGCCTGCCATCGACCGTGATTTCGAGTATGTATGCATAACAAGTAGATTGTCTATTTCATGTATCATCGGTATCGCTGACTTCGCGCCGAAATCGACGTAGGCTTCATCGATCAGCGCCACATGATCCGGGTTTGATCGCGCTATCGCCTCAATATCGCCTTGCGGGAGTTCGATCCCTGTTGGGGCGTTGGGGTTCGCGATTACGATGTTTTTGCCAATTCCGAGATAATCGGCGGGATCGATCGAAAAGTCTTCCTTTAGCTCAATCTGCGTGTATGGGATCCTATACAAATCCGCGTAAACGGGATAGATGCTGTATGTGATATCAGGGAACGCCACGCCGCGTTCGCTGTCGCAAAACGCATGGAACGCGAACGCCAACAACTCGTCGGAACCGTTGCCGATGATTACGTTTTCTGGAGCGACGCCATAGAACTCCGCAAGCTTTTTTATAAGCCGAGATCCATCGGGGTTTGGGTATAGGTTGAGTTTTTTCAGCTCCTCCTCTCCGACGGCAGCGATGACTCCCGGCGCGGGCGCGTATGGCGATTCGTTTGTATTGAGCTTTATGTACTTCTTTTCAGAAGGCTGCTCGCCCGGAACATAGGCTTTAAGCGCTTTTAAACGGTTGGACAAAAACCTGCTCATTGCTCGCGGTCTCCTTCCCTCTCCCCTGTCTGTTTACCTACGCCGGACGGTTGCTTCCGGTTTGAATCCCGCTTTAGCACAGACAGCGCGTGCGCCATTAGGCCTTCTTTTTTCGCGAAATCCGCAACGTCGCCGCTTGCGCTCATAAGCGCTTCGTCCGTGTAATATGTAAACGACGATTTTTTTACAAAATCATCTACAGACAGTGGGCTGGAAAACCGAGACGTGCCTGAGGTCGGCAGCGTGTGGTTAGGTCCGGCGTAGTAGTCGCCCAGCGCTTCGGGTGTGTTTTTGCCCAAAAATATCGAACCCGCGTTTTTCGCTTTCTCCAGATATGCAAACGGGTCGTCAAGAAATATCTCAAGGTGCTCCGGCGCGAGTTCATTTGATATTTCAAACGCTTTGTCGAGCGACTCCGCGATTATTATTTTGCTGTTGCCTTCGACCGCTCCACGCGCTATTGTTTGGCGCGGCAACGCCTGGAGCTGCGTTTCGATTTCCCTGCTGACCTTTTCCGCGAGTTCCGGGCTGTCCGTTATCAGAACTGCGGCGGAATCCTCGCCGTGTTCGCATTGCGATAGCATGTCCGCCGCGACAAGGATTGAATTGGCTGTTTCGTCGGCGATAACGAGAATGTCGCTCGGCCCGGCTATCATGTCAATCCCGACGACGCCGAACACCTGGCGCTTGGCTTCGGCGACGTACGCGTTGCCCGGGCCTGTGATTTTATCCACGCGCGGGATTGTCTGAGTCCCATAAGCGAGGGCGGCTATCGCCTGCGCCCCGCCGATCGTAAAGACTCTGTCCACGCCCGCTATTTTTGCGGCGGCAAGTATCCCCGCGTCGTCGCGCCCGCTCCTAGATGGAGGCGTGGTCATTATGATTTCGCTCACGCCCGCGAGTTTAGCGGGGATGCAGTTCATCAGCACAGACGACGGGTACGCCGCCGTCCCTCCCGGGATGTACAGCCCTACGCGTTGGAGCGGGACTATCCGCTGCCCGAGTATTACTCCTCCGTCTTGCTTTATGATAAAGCCTTCGCGTATTTGTCTCTTGTGGAAATCTTCTATATTTTTCGCCGCGCGTTCCATTATCCCAACAAACTCAGATCCAACCTCGCGTATCGCAGCGTCGAGAGCAGACGGTGGCTTCTCGAAGTTTTCCAGGGTGAGTCCGTCGAATTTCTCGGTATACTCGCGCAGCGCCGCGTCGCCTCGGCTGATAACGCCCGCGATTATTTCCGCGACCGCCGCAGAGATTGCAGAGGAGGACGAGGTATTTGCCCTGTCGGCGATGTATGATTCCCCAGGTTTGACAATTTTAATCATTTGAACGTTTCTCCAAAACAATCAGATAAATTCTCCGCGATTTTGCTGCACATTTTGCTTATAGCTTCATGGTTAAACTTGTAACTCACCTTATTTGATATCAGCCGCGCGCTTATATCGACGATCGTTTCAATTGGCTCGAGGTTGTTCTCCAGCAGCGTCTTTCCCGTTTCGACAATATCTACTATCACGTCCGACAAACCTAAGAGCGGCGCGAGCTCTATCGACCCGTTGAGCCCGATGACATCGATATCGCGGCCTTGCTTACCATAGTAATCCCGCGCAATATTTGGGAACTTCGTCGCGACGCGTAGCGTATGTTCGCTTTCCGTAACGGAAAACCCTTTTTCGGCAGCTACGCACACGCGGCATTTCCCTATGCCTAAGTCAAGCAATTCGTACACGTCCGGAGAATACTCAAGCAAAATGTCTTTGCCCACAATCCCAATATCAGCCGCGCCTCGCTCGACGTATATCGCCACGTCCGACGGTTTCACCCAGAAATAACGCACCCCGTTTTCTGGACTGTCGAATACGAGCCGACGGCTTTGTTCATGTATATCGGGGCAACCGTACCCGGCGGCCTCAAATATGGCGTACGCTTTTTCGCCCAATCTGCCTTTTGGCAAAGCGACGCTGATCATTTGGTTGCCGGCTGGACTCAGCCGCTCAAGCAGATCCAGATACACGGCAAACCCAATCGCGCCGGCGTGGTTGCCAAATTTGCGAAGGAGCTTGTCATATCGCCCGCCGGACAGTATTTTAACAGGTATCCCTTCGAGAAACCCATGGAATATTATACCGCTGTAATAGCTCAAATCGTTGACTATCGAGAAATCCAGGTTTATGCCCCGCCCCAAGCCGGAGCGCTCAAGCAGCCTATATAGTTCCTCTAATTCGCAAAGCGCGGCGTCGGTTTCTTCGTTAACGCTTATCCGCCTCAATTCGGCGGCGACATCGTCATAATGATCGTACAGCGCAGCTAGGGCAGTGATCTTTTCCCGAAATTCGCCGCCAAAACCGTATTCGTTGCAAAGCGCGCCGAGTTCGGACGCATTCTTGCTACTGATGCGCCGGAGCAGCTCCGATCTTTGCTCTGCAGTCATTTCCACGCTTTTGAGAAGGCCGCCGATATATCCCATATGTGAAATGTCAAGGCGCGGACTCCCGCCCAATTCTTCAAGGCTCCGCCAGGCAAGCGCGAGTACTTCGCTCATCAGGTTGATATCTATCGGCCCGATGCATTCAAGCCCGACTTGCGTCTGTTCTTTAAATCCGTTCCCGTCATGCCTGAAAACGTTCTCATTGTAGTAGAGCTTTTTCAGTTTGCCGTCGTCTTTTGTATTTTTGACAATCGATAGCGTAACGTCCGGGCGTAGCGCCATAAGCTTCCCGCCCGCGCCTGTGAACGTGATTATTTCGCCTGACGCGAGAAACGTTTTGTTGTCCGCGTAAAGCTCGTATTCTTCGAACCTGCTCATTTTGTATTGCTTATATCCAAATTGCCTGTATAGCGACCGCAACCGCATTATCGCCTGTTCGTCGCGCCCAAGCAGCTCATCAAAAGAATCCATTTTCAGCCACATTCCATGATTGTTGATTATAATTATTTTCGCTGTTCAAAGTCATCCAAAAAACTCGCAATGGTTACAGGCTCCGCACACAAGTCTTGACCAATAGTACAAGTTTCCTCTGCTGTACCAGTGCGTTGCCTGTAACCAACCTGTGTTTTTGGATGACACTGAACAGCAACTAATTATTACAGCTCGAAGAACTGCGAATGTATTGCAGCTACGGCGCGGTCGGCGTCTTTTTCGTCTACAAGCACGGATATTTTGATCTCGCTCGTTGAAATCATGCCTATGTTGACTTTAGCCTCATAAAGCGCCTCGAACATCATAGACGCCACGCCAGGCGCAGACATCATTCCTGCGCCGACAATGCTTACTTTGGCAATTTTATTGGATATGCTTATATCGGAGTATCCAATTACGCTTTTGTTTTCTTCAAGGACGGCGGTGGCTTTCTCCAGATCGTCCCTAGCCACGGTGAAGCTAATGTCTTTAACGTTTTCGCGGCCTATCGACTGTAGTATTATATCGATGTTGATTTTCGCGTTCGCGATCACCCGAAACAGCTTAAACGCGACGCCAGGCTCGTCGCGTAGTCCCATAATCGCGATCCTCGCGATATTGGCATCCTTTGCTACGCCGCTGATTTTTGAAAACTCCACTTTTGTGACCTCCTTGATTTTCGTTCCAGGTTTTCTCACAAAGCTGGACAGGACTTCCATATTGACATTATACCGCTTTGCCATTTCTACCGAACGGTTGTGCAACACCCGGGCACCCAGCGACGCCAGCTCAAGCATTTCGTCATATGTTATCTCTTTGAGCTTTTTCGCGCCCGGGATTAGGCGCGGGTCGGCTGTATACACGCCATCTACGTCGGTGTATATCTGACACAGGTCTGCGTGCAGCGCCACCGCGATCGCGACTGCCGTCGTGTCCGACCCTCCGCGTCCAAGCGTAGTAACATCATCATATTTATTTATGCCTTGAAATCCGGCTATTATTACGATCCTGCGGCGGTCGAGCTCAGTTTTTACGCGCTCAGCCGGCACTTCCCTTATCCGCGCGTTTCCGTATTCGGAATTCGTGCGCATGCCGATCTGCCAACCGGTCAGTGAAACCACTGGCAAACCGAGCTTTTCAAGAGCCATCGCCATAAGAGCGATAGAAACCTGTTCGCCAGTCGACAGCAGCGCGTCCATTTCGCGTTTCGACGGGTTTGGGTTTATTTCATATGCTTTCGCTATGAGATCGTCCGTTGTGTCTCCTTGCGCCGAGAGCACGACGACGACGTCATTACCTTCCGCGTACGTCTCGGCGACGATCCAGGCGATGCGCTGTACGCACTCCGCGTTCGCGACTGAGCTGCCTCCGTATTTTTGTATTACTAATGCCATTTAATAATCTCCAAGCACCCGGAACAACGACAGCGCCGGTATCCCACGGCTAAGCAGCTCGCCAATAATCTTGCCGCTCATAACGTTTGTCTTAAACGCCGTCGCGTCGTCAGTTTTCCCAGCAAATACCACCTCGCCGAATTCGCGCGCTACTTTTTCACGCGTCGCCGGCGTCCTTACGTACCAAGCCGACTCAAGTTGCGCCGGATCCACCGCCAAATCATCGCTTCCGTCGTCCCAACTTATCCACTTGCGCGCGTACAGGTGTTTCACCGAATCTATGATATCCGCGACGACCGCGCTCGCGGTCGGCATCTTTCCAGCGCCGGCGCCACAGAAGACCACGTTGCCCACCGCGTTGCCGCGGATCACGACGCCGTTCATCACGCCTTCGACCCCCGCGAGCAAACTGTCCTCGCCCACCAGGTGCGGCGCGACGTAAGCCGCTACTTTACCGCCAATCGCCCGGGAACGGCCCAGCAGTTTTATCTTGTACCCCAGTTCAGCCGCGAAACGCATATCTTCCGTAGCCACGCCGCTTATACCTTCCGTCCGGACCTGTTGCGGGTATACGTGCCGCCCGAAAGCAAGAGAGGACAAAATGCAGATTTTTCTGCACGCGTCGTACCCCTCGATATCGGCCGTCGGATCCGCCTCGGCATATCCCTTGCGCTGCGCGTCGAGAAGCGCGTCTGAAAAGTCGGCGCCGTTTTTGGCCATTTCGGACAGAATATAGTTGGTGGTCCCGTTGAGTATACCATATATCTCAGTCACGATATTCGCCGCCATGCACTGCGCCAGGGGCCTGATCACCGGGATCCCTCCGCCGACGCTCGCCTCAAACAGATAGTTAACGCCCTTTTCCCTGGCTAGCCTGAGCAGCTCGAAGCCATGCGTCGCGACAAGCTCTTTATTTGATGTGACGACATTCTTCCCTGCTTCCAGACTCCTTCGCGTGAAATCCAAAGCCACGCCAACACCGCCTATAACTTCAGCGACGACAGATATATTAGAATCGTTCAGTATCGTTTCGAAGTCTTTGATTATCAGGTCTTTATATGGGCTGTCGGGAAAATCCCTCACGTCAAGGATGTATTTCACCCGAACGCCTTGCCCGGCATTTTTCGCGATCATACCGGAGTTTTTGTCGAGCACCTCCACAACCCCGGAGCCAACCACGCCAAACCCAAGCACCGCAATCTCCGCCACTCGTCTTCACCTCATATCATTTTTTTGTCTGATCATTCCATACAATAGCACAAAGTCTACTTTCATGCAATAGTTTCAATAGCCATAAGACGATATACTGCAGTGAACAGTAGTAAGACTATTTCATTAGCAACTCCACAGCGCGGTTTAGTTCCTCTAAAGCACTGCTGTCTCCGGTGTTTACGGCATCTACGACGCAGTGTTCCAGATGATCTTTTAAAATTACCTCGCAAGTCTTATTAATCGCGGAACGCACTGCGGCAAGTTGGATGAGCACTTCAGAGCAGTCGCGTCCTTGTTCCACCATGTTACGAACAGAGTTCAGATGCCCTGTCGCGCGCGCAAGACGGTTGAGGACTGCTTTTGTATGCGTATGCGTATGCGTATGTGTATGTGTATGCGCGTGGTCATGGTTATGAGTCGGCGTTTTGTTTTCGTGGCTGTGTCCATGCTCTTGGCCATCATGAAAATGCGCGTCATCGCTCATTCAAACTTCCTCCTAACGCTGGTTTATAAACAAAGATAACGGTAACGGTAACGGTAACAAGCAAAGTAAAAAATATCCCCCCACCGGGCTTGTTAAAGTTTTTTACGCTTATATAATACTATTATACTACATAAAACTATTGAAAGGGAGGAAAATTCATGCACATGGCGGACGCGCTTCTCTCACCGGCGGTCGGTTTGACAATGAACGCGGTTGGCGTCGCGGCAATCGGTGTGACAGTGGCAAAAGTTAAGAAGGATGAGTTCAGTGAGAAAAAAATACCTATCATGGGCGTCGCGGGCGCGCTCGTATTCGCGGGGCAAATGATCAACTTTACGATTCCGGGGACGGGTTCGTCAGGACATATTGGAGGGGGAATAATGCTCGCTGGGTTGATAGGCGGCGTTCCGGCTTTTCTATCCATCTCAGCGGTGTTGATCATACAGTGCTTATTCTTCGCGGACGGCGGGTTATTGGCGCTCGGCTGCAACATTTTCAATATTGGGGTAATCCCGTGCCTCATTGTCTATCCGCTGTTATTTAGGCCTCTACTTAAGGGCGGGACTGATTACAAACGTCTGTCGATCGCGTCGGTTGCGTCAGCGGTAATAGGATTGGAACTTGGGGCTTTCTGCGTTGTGCTGCAAACACTGTTATCTGGGATCACAGAACTCCCGTTCGGGACATTCATCACGCTTATGCTGCCTATCCATTTAGTAATCGGCCTTGTCGAGGGTATGGTTACGGCTGCGGTACTGTGTTTCGTTTATAGAATGCGCCCTGAGATCATCGACTCCTCGCGGGCGGGTGAACGGCTTAGCGGCGTCTCGACGAAAAATGTTCTGATCACGCTTGTCGCGATAACTATTGTCGTCGGCGGTGTTTTCTCTTTGTTCGCATCCGCTGACCCCGACGGTTTGGAATGGGCAATAGGCAAGACTACTGAACAAGTTCTCAGCGCGAAAACACAACAAGATGGTGATGGCGATGGCGATGCCGATGCCGATGCCGATGGCGAAATCTTCAACGGCGCGGAGGACGCGCGGGAAAACACAGCGATACTGCCAGACTATGCTTTTGCGTCCGATCCAGAAAACAAGGCGGGGACATCAGTATCCGGCATTGTCGGCGCGGTAATCACGTTCGCGCTCGCGGGAGTGACCGGTATAATCATTTCAAAGGTGAAAAAGCATAGAGACACACAAGTAAACGCCAACACTCATCCATAAATGGATAAAACACACAAGTCGACGCTAACACTCATCCATAAATGGATAAGACACCGAGTCAGGCGGCAGAAACGTCTCCTTGATAGCGCGCGGACTTGTCCAGCGCATCAAATTGAGCGCACTGCCCGCTTTATCGTTAGTGCCGGACGCGCGGCTTCCGCCAAAGGGTTGTTGGCCGACGACAGCGCCTGTAGGCTTGTCGTTTATATAAATATTCCCTGCCGAGTCCGCGAGTTCCTTTTCCATATGCGCCAGGAGCGCCCTGTCCTGAGCGAAAATAGAGCCGGTGAGCGCATACGGCGTAGCCTCGTGGCAGCTTACCAGCGTCTCTTCAAGCTGGTCGTCCGGGTATACGTACACCGTCAAAACCGGTCCGAAAATCTCTTCTCTCATTGTCTTAAAATCAGGCGTTTTCGCAATAATCACAGTTGGATACACAAACCAGCCTTTTGACTCGTCGTAATGGCCACACAGGACTTCCGCGTCCTTAGATTCATTCGCGTAGTCTATGTACCCGACTATTGAGCGGTAGGAAGTTTCATCTATAACAGCACCCATGAAATTGCGGAAATCACACACATCCCCAGTATGGATGGACTCCATCTCTTCCAGGATCCGCTCTTTCACAGTCGGCCATATGCTCTCGGGTATATACGCTCGCGAAGCTGCGGAGCATTTTTGCCCCTGGTACTCAAACGCGCCTCTGATCATTGCTGTGACAAGGGGGCGGATCCGCGCGGTGTTATGAGCGAAGATAAAGTCTTTTCCGCCAGTTTCGCCGACAAGACGGGGATAATTCTCATATTTTCGGATATTGTTGCCAACAAGCCGCCACACGCCGCTGAAGACCTCAGTAGAACCAGTGAAGTTAAATCCTGCCATCCTGTGGTCTGTTAGCACATATTCGCTCACATCGCGACCTTTACATGGGACAAAGTTGATAACGCCGGCTGGCAAACCCGCTTCCTGCAGGACTTGCATGATCATGTAGCTCGAAAGCACTGCCGCTGAAGCGGGCTTCCAGACGACGGTATTACCCATGAGCGCGGGCGCCGTGGAAAGATTGCCCCCTATTGCGGTAAAGTTAAACGGGCTGATGGCCATTACAAAACCGCTCAAAGGCCGGTATTCCATTCGGTTCCATTCCGACGTTGGGCTGATAGGTTGATTTTTATATATCTCTTGAGCGTAAAAAACATTGAACCGCAAAAAGTCCGCCAATTCGCAAGCGGAGTCGATCTCAGCCTGATAGACTGTCTTACTTTGCCCCAGCATTGTCGCCGCATTAATGCGCTGCCGCCACGGGCCGGCAATCAACTCCGCAGCTTTCAGAAATATGGAAACCCTATGTTCCCACGGGAGCGCGTACCACCCTGCTTTTGCTTCCATCGCGGCTTCGACGGCGTTTTTCAGCTCCGCCTCTCCCGCTATTGAGTACTCCGCCAGTACATGGTTGTAGTCATGCGGCATAACACAGCGTCCCCGAACGGCAGTCCGTATCTCTTTCCCTCCGATCACTATGGGAATATCCATTACGATATGGCTTTGCCGTTCCAATTCAGCCTTTATTTCCGCACGTTCAGCCGTTCCTGGAGCATATGACAATATCGTCTCATTGATAGGGGGCGGGACAGAGTAGAAAGCGCGGCTCATAATAATAGTCTCCTTAGTTTTATTTTAGTATCGTTCTACGCCAGCTCCCACACAGTCGCCACGCCCATACCGCCGCCGATACAAAGCGTCGCTAGCCCATGCCTTGCCCCTCGCTTCCTCATTTCATGTATTAGCGTTACGATTATCCGCGCGCCTGAAGCGCCAATCGGATGGCCAAGCGCGATCGCGCCGCCGTTAACGTTGACCTTCTCCATATCGAATCCCAAGTCCCGCGCCACCGCTATCGATTGAGCCGCGAACGCTTCGTTAGCTTCGACCAGATCCATGTCGCCAATCGTAAGGCCTGCCCTTTCAAACGCCTGCCTCGACGCCGGAACCGGCCCTATCCCCATGATAGACGGGTCTACCCCGCCCTGGCCCCAGGACAGCAGTTTCGCGATCGGCTTGAGTTTGTGCGCCGCGACAGCGTCGCCCGACGCGATAATAAGAGCCGCCGCGCCGTCGTTAATGCCGGACGCGTTTCCTGCCGTGACGCGCCCGCCGTCAGGCTTGAACGCCGGCCGCAGCTTGGCGAGCGACTCGATTGTCGTCTTACGCGGGTATTCGTCTGTGTCGAATGCGATGATATCCTTTTTCACTTTGATCTGTACCGGCTCAATTTCGTCCTTGAATTTCCCCGCCGCGATCGCCGCCGCCGCTTTTGTTTGCGACGCGAGCGCAAACGCGTCCAGTTCTTCCCTGGCAAGCCCCCACTTATCGCATATGTTTTCAGCGGTTATACCCATGTGGTATTTGTTGAAAACATCTGTCAGCCCGTCGTAGATCATCGTATCCACAAGAGTGGTGTCGCCCATTCGCGCGCCATAGCGTACCGAAGAAGAAACGTATGGCGCGGCGGACATGTTTTCGGTGCCGCCGGCAAGTACTATTTCCGCGTCTCCAGCTATAATAGCCCTTGCTGCGTCGATAACGGTTTTCATGCCGGAGCCGCACATCATGTTGCACGTATACGCGGGCGTTTCGACAGGTATGCCTGCCCCGATGGCGATTTGGCGGCTGATATTTTGCCCCAGCCCCGCCGTCAAGATACTGCCAAACATGACCTCGTCAATGTCTTCGGGTTCTAGGTTTGTCCTCGCGATCGCCGCTTTCGCGACTGTTTCTCCAAGTTTTACCGCCGAAGTGTTTGCTAGCGCCCCTCCAAAGTTCCCAATAGCCGTCCGGCAACAACTTGCAAGATAAATGTCTTTCATAATTGCCCTCCATAATTTAATATTTTTGATTCTAAGCGCTAAAAGCTGTGATAAAAGCGTGTAGTCTGATTATAAAGCATGGAGGCGATAAAGACAACCGATAAAAACAATCCAAATACGAGTCTTTAAAAACTATAGATTTTCACAAAACTCTGGTGTATAATACTGCGCGGACGGTTTGCGCCTATAGTTGCGATGCGAGACGCTGACGGACGAGCTCCAGATGATCGAGATATGGGAGGAAAAATAGGAATTATGCGAAAATGTGAAATAGCGCGCAAAACGACAGAGACTGATATCGTCCTATCTTTAAACCTCGACGGCACAGGCAGAAACGCCATCAACACCGGCGTCGGGTTTCTTGACCATATGCTTGAGCTATTCGCGCGGCACGGCAGGTTCGACCTAGACGTCCAATGCATTGGCGACACGCGCGTCGACAGCCACCACAGCGTCGAAGATATCGGCGTATGCCTGGGAAACGCATTTGCGCAAGCGCTGGGAGACGCTCGCGGCATCAGCCGCTATAGCGACGTAACCCTGCCCATGGACGAAGCGCTCGTGCTATGCGCCGTCGATATATCAGGCAGGAGCTACTTGTGCATCGACGTAACGCTTCCGGATCGTAGCGCCGGAGTTATGGAATCTGAACTACTGGAGGAATTCATGCTCGCGTTCGTGAGGAAAGCGGGAATAACCCTGCATATCCGGATGCTGCAAGGAAAAAACACACACCACATTATCGAAGCTTGCTTCAAAGCGGTAGCCCGCGCGCTCCACGCCGCCGTGAAAATCGACTGTGAATACAGCGATGAGATCCCCTCTACAAAAGGAATAATCATATGACCATTTATCCTGCTATCGATTTGTTCGAAGGCAAAGCCGTTCGCCTAAAGCGCGGCGATTACGAGCGGATGACTGTGTACAGCGACGACCCGCCCGGCGTTGCTCGCGGGTTTAGGGCTCAAGGAGCGGTAGCCGTACACGTAGTCGACCTTCAGGGCGCCCGCGACGGCAGCCCCGTTAATTTTGATACCATTGAACGGATAGTCGAAGAATTTGGGCAATTTGTCCAAGTGGGCGGCGGGATACGCGCCGCCGATACCGTTGAAAAATACTTGTCGATTGGCGTCAAGCGCGTGATACTGGGTACTGCGGCGGTATCGGCGCCAGGGTTTCTCAAGGAAATGATTCGCGCATTCGGGGACGCAATCGCCGTATCGGTCGATATCAAAGACGGCTGCGCCGCCATAGCGGGTTGGACACAAGCGTCAAGCACGGACGCTCTTGAGTTCTGCGATACTGTCGCGGAGCTTGGCGTGCGGACGCTGATTTGCACGGATATATCAAAAGACGGTATGCTCGGTGGCACGAATATGGAACTTTACGCTACGCTCAGGGAAAAGCTGCCGATAAACATCATCGCTTCGGGCGGGATAACGACGCTCGATGAGATAGCGTCCCTGTCAGAGCGGGGCATAGACGGAGCGATACTGGGGAGATCAATATATACAGGGAGCATCAAACTCCCGGAGGCCATTATGGCTGCGAGAAAAGGAGCGCAAAAATGAGAATAAAAAGGATAATCCCATGCCTCGACATTAAAAACGGTCGTGTAGTAAAAGGCGTAAAATTCTTGGGGCTCAGGGATGTTTCGTCGCCAGCCGAGCTTGCCAAGAAGTACTGCGAATGCGGGGCGGACGAGCTTGCATTTTATGACATAACGGCGTCGGGCGAGGGGCGGAGCCTATTCGCCGACGTCCTCAGGCAGGTGGCGGGATGCGTATCTGTCCCGCTTCTTGCGGGAGGCGGCATAAGCTCGATCAAGGACTTCGACATGGCGCTTGAGTGCGGCGCCGACAAGGTAAGCGTCAACTCCGGAGCGCTAAACAACCCAGATCTGGTCAGCGAAGCGGCAAAAAAATACGGAAGTCATCGCGTAGTGCTATCACTCGATGTCAAACGCGTGGGAACCACGTTCCGGGTATTCGCGAAAGGCGGTAGCGAGGACACCGGTCTTGACGCAATCGAGTGGATAAAGCTTTGCGTGAGCCGGGGTGCGGGCGAGCTGGTCGTCAACAGCATAGACAACGACGGTGTTAAGGGCGGGTTTGACCTGCAGATGCTGAGTGCCGTCTGCGACGCGGTCCCAGTACCCGTCATAGCCTCAGGCGGCGCCGGAAGCATCGATAATTTCATTGAGTTGTTCGAAACTGTGCCAAAGGTGGACGCTGGCCTCGCCGCCTCGGTCTTCCACTTTGGAGAAGTCGAGATACCGGAACTAAAACGCGCCTTACGTGATAAAGGCATAAACGTTCGGCTATAAATTGAAATTATTCGGGAGGACAAAATGAGCGTTTTTAAGGTTAATCTTTCGGCAATTAATCCTAAAGAAGAACATCGGCGCACACCATCGATAGAGTCGTTAGTAGATACGGGGGCTGAGTTGTCTTGGATGCCAAAACAAGTATTACTGGATATAGGAATACATTCGCGCGGCAAAAAGCGTTTTACTACTGCTGCTGGGCAAATTGTTGAGCGTGATTTTGGTTACGCGATTTTGAGTGCGGAAGGATATCAAACGAATGATGAGGTTGTTTTCGCGGAAAAAGGTGATTTAACATTGCTTGGCGTAAGAACTTTGGAAGGTTTCGGCGTTATGGTTGATAATATAGGACACCGTTTTGTCGCAACAACAAGCATTGCGACTGTCGCTTGCCCCAAATGAACAAGGAGTCGGACCTTTTATTCACTGAAACGCCACTGGGTAACCCAATGTTGCTAACGCAGTTTGTCGTGTGGTATAATTAGTCCGCAAGTAAACAAAAAGCATATAAATGAAAGGTGGATAAAAATGAAAAGGATAATATACATACTGCTTACAATAACTATGCTCACTAGCGCCATGTTTGTCACGGCCTCGTGCAAAAAGACGGGAAAGTTAGTCTGCGGAGTCACTGAATATGACCCCATGAACTACAGGGAGAACGGGGAATGGGTCGGGTTTGACACCGAATTTGCCAAGCTTGTGGGCGACAAACTAGAAATGGAAGTAGAATTCCAGGAGATTATCTGGGAACAAAAATACTCGGAGCTGGAATCCGGGTCGATCAGTTGCATATGGAACGGCTTCACCGCAAACGCGTCGGATGACGGAGTGCTAAGGACAGACCGCGTCGATATGAGCTATAGCTATATGCTCAACATGCAATGCGTCATCGTAAAAGACGACAGATATAGCGAGTTTACATCAATCGACGCTCTGGCAGGGAAAACCGCCGCAGCCGAAAAAGGGTCCGCCGGCGAAGAAGCCGCGCTAGGCTTAATTGGCGACGACGGCACGTTTATTGGCTGCGCGGCGCAAGTAAACGCGTTTATAGAAGTCAAATCTGGCGCCGTCGATTTCGCGGTAGTCGATATTTTGCTTGGACAAAGCATTGCAGGTTCCGGCGACTATTCCGACTTGGTTATCGCGAATATCCCGATGGATTTCGAAGTATACGCCGTCGGTTTCAAAAAAGGAGACAAACTTCGGGATAAAGTAAACGATGCCATGAAAGAGCTGTATGACGACGGTTCGCTTATGCAGTTAGCTGAAAAATATGGGTTGGAAAATTCGCTTTTACTTGACACAGAGTTTGGAAAATAGCTCCAAATAATAGGGTAACCGGGCGCCGCAATTTATGCCGAGGATCGCCATATGAGTTTTTTGGAAGTTACAACAAGTTTGCTGCTTGGCTTCAAAACCACGTTTTATATTTTCGCGTTGACGCTCCTGTTCGCGCTCCCGCTGGGCCTTGTGATATCATTTGGCTCCATGTCAAGGTTCGCGCCGCTCAGGCTACTTGTAAAAATCATAGTGTGGATCGTCAGGGGGATACCCCTGATGCTCCAAATATTCATTATTTTCTATGTGCCGGGATTCATGTTCGGGACGCCGATATCCTCGCGTTTCAATGCGGCGATTGTAGCGTTTTCGATCAACTACGCTTGCTATTTCAGTGAAATATACCGGGGAGGGATCGAGAGCATTTCCCGAAGCCAGTACGAAGCGGGACAGGTGCTGGGTATGACGAAATCACAGATATTCTTCCGCGTTGTGCTACTGCAGGTGATCAAACGCATAACCGCCCCTATGTCAAACGAAGTCATCACGCTTGTTAAGGACACCGCGCTCGCGCGTGTGATCATGGTCACTGAGATTATCAAGGTCGCCGAAAATTTCGTGAGCGGAAAGGCCCTAATTTGGCCGCTGTTTTATACAGGGGCGTTTTACCTGTTGTTTGTTGGGATACTTACGCTTCTGTTTGGACACATTGAAAAGAGGCTTGATTACTTCAAAGCTTAAGGAGAACAATTTGACGATTCTAGAAATAGAAAATCTATCAAAAAACTTCGGCGCTGCCGAGGTGCTTCGTGGTGTCAGTTTTACCCTCGACGAAGGCGAGTCCCTGGCGATCATCGGCGCATCCGGGAGCGGCAAAACGACTCTGTTGCGTTGCCTGAACTTTCTGGAGCGCCCTGACTCGGGGCGCATAATCCTGCGTGGCGACGTGCTCTACGACGCCGGCAAGCGAGAAGCGTACGACGAGTTGAGCATCAGGGAAAAGCGGCTACACTTCGGGTTCGTGTTCCAATCGTTCAATTTATTCCCCCAATACACCGCGTTTCAAAATGTGGTTCTGGCTCGCGAACTTGCCGCGCAAGAATTGCCTGAATACCCGAAGAATAAAAAAGGGATTATCGGGGATATACACAAAAAGGGAATGGAACTGCTGGAACAAATCGGCCTCGCGGCAAAACGGGACGCTTATCCGCATCAGCTCTCTGGGGGGCAACAGCAACGCGTCGCCATAGCTAGGGCGTTGGCGATGGCCCCCGATATACTGTGCTTTGACGAGCCTACATCCGCACTTGACCCAGAATTGACTGGAGAAGTGTTGAAGGTTATCAGGAGCCTTGCGGAAAAGAATACGACGATGCTCATAGTCACCCATGAAATGCAGTTTGCGCGGGAAGTCGCCGACAAGATTTTATTTGTCGACGAAGGGGAGGTAATCGAATATGGATTGCCTGAAGATGTGATGGACAACCCGTCAAACGAGAGGATGAAGCGTTTCTTGGAGCGGTACGCTTCCGAGTAAATAACACAAAAATCAAATCTGTCCGCGAAGCGGACACAAAAATTCTGACTCCTGAATTCTGAATTCTGGCGCCGCATTTGGGGTTGTGGGAAAAGCTCACTTTTGTTTTACAGTTTATTCACCAATGATCGCGTGATCGAATATAGAATGTGAACAGTCAAAGTGTAGTCAAATAGTAAGTTATCGCAAAATAAAGAAAAACTGAGGTGGGGAATATGGCTAAAACAGTCTTGATTATAGAGGATGACGACAATATTGCCGAGCTTTTGAGGCTTTATTTGGAAAAAGACGGGTTTAACGTTTCTATCGCGGAAAACGGAGCGCTGGGCGTGGCGGAATTCGAGCGCGTAGGACCGGATCTTGTGCTACTTGACTTGATGCTGCCAATTCTTGACGGATGGGGAGTTTGCCGCGAGATACGCGCCGTGTCAAACGTACCTATAATAATGCTGACAGCCAAAGGCGAAACAATGGACAAAGTCGCCGGCCTCGAAATGGGCGCCGACGACTACATAGTCAAACCTTTCGAATCAGGAGAGCTTATTGCTCGTGTCCATGCAGTTATGCGCCGGTTTGAAGCATCGGGCGGCGCTGAAAGCAAGCGCCTCTCATTTGAGAATCTGGTCATTGATATGGATTCTTTCGAGTTGCTTATACGCGGCAATCGGGTAGAGGCGCCACCAAAAGAAATGGAGCTACTTTACCATTTGGCGTCGTCGCCTAACAGGGTTTACACGCGAAATCAACTGCTCGACGAGGTCTGGGGTTTCGACTATTTCGGCGATTCTCGCACGGTCGACGTCCATGTCAAGAGGCTACGCGAAAAACTTGAAAACGTAAGCGATAAATGGTCGCTGAAAACCGTATGGGGCGTAGGCTATAAATTCGAGCTGATAGGCGGGCAGTAAGGCGAAATGAAGCAAAGCATATATTTGCGGGATTTTTTAGCTACGGCTCTGATAGTGATGATTAGTTTCGCGCTCCTGGGCGGACTCTCCGTAGCATGGAGCTACAGGCGTTCCATATCAGAAAAAAGCGAAATGATGGCCTCGACGCTTCGAGAGACAGCCCGATATGTTGCGACGCAGCACCTTTATTATGGGGTCGAACTCAACAACTTAAACCTGAGCATGTGGCTGGCGATGACCTCCGGCGTGTCAGGGTTTGATCTGTTGCTCGCCGATGTGGACGGAGTCATTGGCTCTTGTTCTGAAAAAGGCTTTATCCATATCGGGAAGACTCTGCCCGAATCCGTCTTGCGGTCGGTATCGTCGGACGGTTATACGGTACGAGTCACCGATCTTGGGCAAATATATCCGGAGCGCCGCCAGGTAGTAGGCGCTCCGCTCACAGTCACCCTAAATAATAGCTCGGTTATTTTCGGTTATTTATTTGTTTCAAGCGATATGGCCGCGTTTCGGCAGGATTGGCGGGATTTTGCGAGCGTATTCATTCTGATCGCTTTTGCTGTGATGATTTTTGCGTTCCTGATCTCATTCGTGGCGACAAAAAAACAGGCCGAACCGCTAAAGGAAATGGCTGGCGCGGCCCGGCGCTTTGCCAGGGGCGACTTTTCGACGCGCGTCCAGGATACCGAAAGGCTTGACGAGATAGGCCAGCTCACGCAGGCGTTCAACGCGATGGCGGATTCTCTGGAAAGTTCGGAAACACTAAGACGAGAATTCATCGCGAACATCTCTCATGAGCTAAAGACGCCTATGACCGTCATCACCGGATTTGCGGAAGGCATCCTTGACGGGACTATCCCACAGGAAAAAGAAAAACGGTATCTAAGCGTCATAGCGTCCGAAACGAGAAGACTATCAAGGCTTGTCAAGAGCATGCTGGACATGAGTACAATAAATTCAGCAAACACAGAAGACATGCTTGCCGGCAGTTTCGATATATCGGAGATCATAAGACTCGCGCTGTTAAACCTGAGCAGCAAAATTGAAGAGAAACATCTCGACGTAAACGCGGAGTTCCCGGAAGACGCAGTGATGACGCGCGGGAACGGCGATTCGATAACCCAGGTCGTATACAACCTTATTGACAACGCGGTAAAGTTTTCGTCTCAGGGCGGAGTCATCAGTATCGAACTGTGGAAAAAAGGTTCGCGAGCATACGTTTCAATCGAAAACTGCGGCGAAACGATCTCCGATGACGAATTGCCGTTCATTTTCGACCGCTTCCACAAGACGGACAAGTCCAGGAGCGCCGATCG
The DNA here is from genome assembly GCA_009776445.1 of Oscillospiraceae bacterium. GTDB lineage: Bacteria > Bacillota > Clostridia > Oscillospirales > Oscillospiraceae > WRMH01. Next base: position 18,762 of record WRNV01000036.1, read on the forward strand.
CGAAGGCGTTGGATTGGGGCTTTACATCGTAAAAACTATACTAGACAGGCACAACGAAGACATTTTTGTAACCAGCAGCAACGGCTCGACCAAATTTTTGTTTACCTTGACAATAGCGTAGCGACGTGTTTTCCAACAATCACCTTCGTTTCAATATTGCTTTAAACTGATTGCCGTCCCTATCGTCAATAAATTCAATGTCAGGGTAGGCTTCCAACGCGTTAATGATACCAGACCCATATCCCCTGTACGGGATAAGATGGTTTGCGTGCGACGCAAGCAACTGATTTCTTGTGTTTGAAACACCCAACAGGATGTTTTCAATTGTAAGGTTGTTGGGTAAATGCCCCGGGCTTATAATCTCAACACGATTGCGGAAAACAAACACCCTTATAGGAGCTGATACAAAATAGTCCCTATGTATCAGCGCATTGGCGACAAGTTCTCGAATAGCTTCATGCGGAATCTCAGGAATGCCAATGCTGTTAAAGTCCTGCTCACCCTGTATGTGGCGTAAGTTTGATACAATGAAACTCACGGTCTGATTATAGACGCTTTCAAGCCTTCCCTCAATATTACGGCTGTCTTGGTAATTGTTTGTAGTTAAATCATTTGCGTCAAACGATCCTGCTTTTACTATGAAAACAGGTAGCTTATGATACTCTTCTTTTGTGAAAAGCAACGCGCCGCATAATGTAAGCTTGTCTCCCTGCATCAATCCCATGTTTTCCAACAAGCGCGGAAGTGGCTGTTTTTCATCTTCCAGGAGCGAACCATATCGTTTTTGAAAATAGTAACTAAAGTATCGCATGTCAAAATCTTCAATAGTCATTTTAGCCACAGGCATTTCATCGGCATGCAATAAATTCGATTTTTGAAACATACGCTGTATTTCCTCGCGTGAAGTAGCTTTACGCTTATCCGCTCCGCTTTTTACCCAAAAAACGCCGTTCTTATCCTGATAAGGCTTATTGATTCCTGACGAAATATTTATAATTATGATTAAGCTGTCGTCAAATCTTATGTTCTCGGTAATAGGATTTATCGCAGGCTGCACATGCTGGCTTGCGACGTTGGAAACAAGTTGGTTCAGTCTACGCGCATCATCGCCTGTCAATCCCGCTGCCGCGCCGTCGTCACTTACACCAATCAGCATTATCCCGCCGTCTCCATTGCTAAACGCCACCATGTCCGCGGCAAGTGAATCCGCGTTGTTGACGTTTCTTTTGAATTGATGTCGGCTGTCTTCACCGCGTTTAATCATCTCAAGTACCGATGCCGTATCCATTATCCGCCGCCTCTTTCCAAAATCATTTCTCCACAATCGAGCGGCTTGATTATATCATAGCGCAGTCTCCAACCGCAAGGATTCTGGAGTCAGAATCAAAATCTTGCTTTTTTTCTGATGGTATTGACGATTTTTCGTGATAGGTTTATTATTAAAATGTAATCCTTTTACGCTAAAGTCGCTATAGCGCCGCGTATGGAAATGGGGGGGAATCCTAGATCTGTGGTGTTAGCGTCTTGGTAAAGGTTTATGTGATGTGGCTATTGCGCGTATTATTAAGCGCATATTCACAGATTATTACGTAGCAATCATAAAAACAAAATTTGGAGGAAATTTACGTGAGATTACAGTTAAGAAAGAAAAGCATTGTATCTTTGTTATTGGCAGTCATAATGCTTTTGGTATCTCTGGGGATACCCGCCGTGTATGCGGCTGACAAGGATGCCCTTGACGCTTTGATTGCTGAAGCAACCGCGCTAAACCTGAGCGGCTTTAATAATCCCGCGTCTACATGGGCGAAGCCGCTTGCTACACTTGAGGACGCGCTTACCTATGCGCAAACCGTAAGTGGCGACGCAGCCGCTGAACAAGCGGTCATTGACAGCGCCGCAGCGGCCCTAAAAGACGCGATAGACGGCATTATACCCAACAATGGGCGCCCGTCGGCGTCAACAGCGGGGTTTGACCTTGAAGAAGTCAGAATGGTAGACCCCGACGCGACAAAGGAAACAAAGTCGCTGTTCGCGTACTTAAAAAACAGCAGCGAGAGCCGTGTGTTGTTCGGTCACCAGCAGGATGTGTCAAACGGCATCAGTGGCGCTTCATCCGACACCTACAAGGATGTTAACACATATCCAGCTGTGGTAGGTTTAAACTATACCCAAAGCATGGCTACTTCTGTGAGGAACCTATATAACATGGGGATCATATGCGAGATAAACGCTCATGGAGGCTCTGCGGCGGTTGGCGGAAACATGACGACCAACTCGGGTTACGGCAGCATGAGTGACCTTGAATCCGTCGCAAAGTGTCTGCCTGGGTACAGCATCAACGCATCAAACGCTACATATTACAACAGACTGATTACTTATCTGGACAATGTCGCAAATACAATGAAGAGCCTGACTGTGTCCACGACCGATTCGACGCTTATACCGGTCATTTTCCGCCCATGGCACGAGCACAACGGCGACTGGTTCTGGTGGGACTGCACAACAGCTACGGAAGGCGAGTTTAAGCAACTCTTCCGATTCACCGTTGAATACTTACGGGATATAAAAGACGTACACAACGTCATTTACGCGTTTTCGCCGAATGGGCACTACGCCGACATTGAAGAGTACCTGTACGGCTATCCTGGGGACGACATCATTGACATCCTAGGCATTGACATATACTGGGACGGACCTCAGGTTAATCATAACTGGTGGTCTCAGTTGACAAACGATATGCGCGTCGTCTCCGCCTACGCGAAAAAAACCGGCAAGATTGCCGCGTTGACGGAATTTGGCCTTCGCTGGTGCGCCGGAGGAAACGGGTTTTATTATCCGTCGGCCAATACTTATTCAGGATGGGGTACAAGCGCGCCTTACGGCACGGAATGGTTTACGAAACTGCGCGACGCCATCATAAACGACGAACAGACGCAAATGGCTTACATGGCGACCTGGGCAAACTTTACAGGGGTAACACAATTCTGGGTCCCTTACAGGGGATACACCGGAGGGAACGTCGCCGACAGGGGCGACCACGAATTGCTGCCTGACTTCATTAAGTATTATAATCAAGACGACGTGCTTTTCGCGGACAGGTTGGGGAACGCAAACCTCTACAACTTAGAGGTCAAAAACTCCGTGCCGCTACCGGCTTTAATCAAAGTCGAGGCGCCTGTTTGGAAGCAGACGATCAGCGGATCGAGTTACCGAGTGCTTGTCTATCCCAGACCGGAAAAAGACGACGGCATCGCGTCAGTAACTATACAGCTTGGTAATTTGCCGCCTGTCGCCGCAGAACCGTACAGCGCGGGGTCATTTACCAAATATTATTCGGCTGTTATTGACACAACGCAGGTATCTGACGGGAAGACAGCCATAACAGCTGTATTGACGACAGAAAAGGGCAAGGTAATAACTGAGGTTCATGACATAAGTGTTAGGAACGGAGCGGTGCCAGTAATTGACTATACGCGTATAATCGACGATTTTGAATCCTATGACAACACTAACGACAACCGCACCGACCTTAACCGCACCTGGGCGCGCGCCAGCAACGCCGGAAGCCTGCCAAGCGGCTGGAGTTCATATGTTTACGGTACTGATACGCCGGACATGAACGCCCTGCGCCTACGCCCATCGCCTTTCATCGAAGGTAGTACGGCCTTGCAGATGAAATATGACAACCTCAACCAGAACAGGAGTACGACTAAGTATTTCGGTTCGTCCATTGTCAGAAGGTTTGTCCCGATCGGCACAAACACCGGCATCGACTGGACAGGCCGCTCGCACATCGGCTTCTGGGTTAAGCCAGACAGCAAGGACAGCGAGCTTTGCTTTAGTATTATTGTCGGCACTGGAGGGAACGCCAACTACTTCAGGGCAAGGTACGCGACACTGGCTCAATATGGATTTGACAAGACAAAGCATAACGTAGCGCAATATGTTAAGGTTCCGATAAGCGCGTTTAGGAACAATTCCAACGCAGCTTTGTCCGAGGCAAACCTTCGGAATGTCACAGGGTTCGCCATCGCAATATATGGAGACAGTGAAAAGGGCAATCAGGCATATATGTCCGGCCTTAACGATCTTGAGTTTTACTTGTTCGACGACATTAAGCTGTTTGACCCGATTGACAGGACGGCGCTTAACGCGTTGCTTGCTGAATTCGAGGGCGCTGACGAATACGACTATACAGCCGCGTCATGGGCGGACTTTGGCGTATATCTCGTGGCGGCTACTTCCGTCAGCAGCAAGGAAGACTGGCAACTGGATCAGGAAACCGTCGACAAAGCGGTCGCTGCGCTGGCGCAAGCCAAATCAGGCTTGGTTCTCGACGGCGGTATAAGCCTAAGATTTACACCGCAGTATCCAAGCGCAGCCGGTGAGACCATCAGCGCGGTAGCCCGATTTGTAAACGATGGGGCGGCAGTCAGCGGAAACCTGATAGTAGCGATATACAACAATAACGGAACGTTGCGCTCGGTAAACTATGAACCTTTCACAGCGCTCGGCGGGAAAGCGACCGTGATAGAAAATTCGATAATCCTACCGGCTGATTTCGACCAGGTGTCGATAAAAGCCTTTGTATGGGACGATAACTATATCCCACTGTGCGATAGCGCGACCTTCGCACTACTTAAAATGGTAAACGAAAAATCAACGCCCGCTACTAGATCGGTGTTCGCCTACCTTAAGGATCAGCCGAACAAGCTTATGTTTGGGCATCAGACTGACGAAACGGGACTGGTCAGTGGCTCCGATACCGTCAGGGCAGTTAGCGACCGGCCTGCTGTATACGCCACGTCAGTTGGCGAATCAGTCGCCAATATACGCAACGCCTACGCTCGCGGGCAGATCATTTCGGCTGAACACCATATTGGTATCGCGGCGGGGTTCGGCAGCAGCTATGGAAACACAACGACAGGCGATATGGCCTGGGGGCAGAGGCTAGTCCCAGGCAACGCGTACCACGCCAACCTCATCAACTATCTCAGAAACACCGTAGCGCCTTGGGCCAGGTCACTGACCGTGTCGGCGTCCGACCCGACGCTGATCCCGATAATATACCGCCCGTGGCATGAACACAACGGCGACTGGTTCTGGTGGAACACGCCAAACACCACAGAAGGCGAAATGGCTGAAATCTTCAGAATAACGGTCGAGTACCTGCGTGATGTGGAAGGTATTACAAACTTCATATATGCGTTTTCGCCAAATGGCCATTTTGACAGCGAGGAAGAGTATTTGTACGCGTACCCCGGCGACGAATACATCGACCTTCTCGGTATCGATATATACTGGGATGTGCCGGAATCCAACCCCGACTGGTTCGACCTTATGGTCAGGGATTGCCGCATAGCCATGAACTACGCGAACAAAACGGGTAAAGCAGCGGCGCTGACTGAATGTGGGCTCCGCTGGGATACCAAAGACGGTTTTGAGCCTCTCGGCACGCATGAGGGCAACAACAGGGCAAAAGGCGTCGCAGGCTTAGAAACCCGCGTACTCTCGGATGAGCAGAGGACTTTCTATACAACTATGGCTGATCGCATCCTTGGTGATAATCTCGCAAACCAGATCGCGTACATGAGCGTATGGCGTCAAGGGACTGACAGCAGCAACCTTCATTTCTGGGTGCCGTTTACGGACTATACCGCCGGCAGCAGCATACAACCAACGGACAGGCGCGGTTATCTTGGCGATCACCAAGCCCTGGAGAATTTTAGGGAGTATTACGCAAATCCTAACATTTTGTTCCTTTCCGACACGGTAAACGACCCGAAATTCTCCCTGAAGGTACAAACGGCGCACAACGATCCATATGTAAGCATCAAAGCGCCTGTAAAGGACGCAATTCTTATGGCAAACCCGCCGGCGCCGAATCCTGCGTACAGCATTCCAAACCTCAACCCGAGACCCTCTAATCCGGAAGCCGGCAAGTACAGGGTTCTCGTCTATCCAACTCTCCTTGATAGCGGCGATACTGTTAAGGAAGTAACGGTGTATTTCGCCAATCAGACGCTCACGGCAGTAGAGGGAACAGACTTAGGCGGCAATACGGGTAATAACAATCCGAAGTACTACTACGCGGATATAGATATAACTGCGGACGCCGTCGCCGATGGTAGGCACGATATATCCACTCGAGTAGTTACTTCCGCCGGCAAAGTCCTGACCGCGAAGCATTCGGTCAAAGTCGCCAATACTCCGGTGCCCGCAAGGAACCCGTATGTGATTGACGATTTTGAGTCATATGATCCAACGGATGATAACAGGACTGACTTGGAGCGCGTATGGTTCCGGGATAGCGGTTGTATGGTCGGGCTTCGCCTACGTGAAGCCGGCATAGGCGACGCGGTTGGTTTTGGCACGGGTAATGTTTTAAGGCTGAAATATGACACATGCCGTAAAGGAGCATCCAGCACCGGTACGATTACGACGCATACAAATAATATCTACTGGTCGGGATTTTACAGGACATACTCCCCGACTGTCAACTGGACGGCTGTGAAAAAGCTTCAGGTTGAAGTCCAGTCTGACGGCAAACCGCAAAACCTGGCGTTCCTTATCACTGCAGGCGGCAGGATTTACCAGGCGTATGCAAGAGATTCAGAGATACCTTACGACAGGACGAAGACTACGCCCCAGACGCTGCTCATTGACATTTCCAGCTTCAAGTTGATGAATTCAAGCGGGTTCGGCGTTTCGATACCGTCGACGGATCTTGCCTCTGTCAGCAGGTTCAGCGTTCGCATGGAAAGCGATCCCGGCGTGTATTTTGCGGGGCTGAACGCGAGCGAGTTCTATCTGTTTGATGACATCCGCTGGATTACGGAATAGCAATAAAACTGAGTTGTAAAAACGGCAATTTGTATATCTTGAAATTTAAACAAGTAACCTAAGAGACTATATCATGTAAAAACGGGGCTATCGCTCACGATTTCATCAATCGTTTCGCGATAGCCCCGTTTGGTGCGCTATGGATGTTTAGCGGAGATATGG